>JAESUI010000255.1 GCA_016763135.1 Flavobacteriales bacterium | reverse complement strand
GGAACACGAGTTTGAGTCGTGCGCGTCTACCAGTTCCGCCATTCGGGCAATTATTTAAGTAAACAGTTTGCGAAAATATTGAATACTTTTGACACTTTAAAACTATTGCCATAAATTTTTATTCATATTATAGTTATTTATTTGGCTTAGTATGAATAAATTAATAAATTTGCACCCCTCTTAAAATGGAGGGAAATTAAAAACGATGTCAAAAATTCAATTATTTGCAGGACAAGCAACAATGGAATTAGCTAATAAAATAGCTGACCACCATGGCACTGCTTTGGGTAACGTGATTGTTAGCAACTTTAGTGATGGAGAATTTCAACCATCATTTGAAGAATCTGTTCGTGGAGCAGATGTGTTTATTATACAATCTACTGTTCCTCCTGCTGACAATTTAATGGAATTATTGATGATGGCTGATGCAGCAAAGAGAGCTTCTGCAAAAAGAGTTGTTGCTATTATGCCTTATTTTGGTTTAGCAAGACAAGATAGAAAAGACAAACCAAGGGTTCCGATAGGTGCAAAATTAGTGGCTAAAATGTTAGAGGCAGCAGGTGCTACTCGAATAATGACAATGGATTTACATGCAGACCAAATACAAGGTTTCTTTGAAGTACCTGTTGATCATTTATTTGCATCTACTGTTTTTATACCTTATATAAAAAGTTTAAACCTACCTAACTTAATGATGGCTTCGCCAGATATGGGAGGAACAAAAAGAGCAAACGCATATGCTAAGCATTTAGATTGTGGTGTAGTAGTTTGTTACAAACAACGAAAAAAAGCAAACGTAATTTCTGACATGTTCTTAATTGGAGAAGTTGAAGGAAAAGATGTTATTATTGTTGATGACATGGTTGATACAGCCGGAACATTAACTAAAGCTGCTGATTTAATGATGGAAAACGGAGCAAATAGCGTAAGAGCTATGACAACTCACGCCATCCTATCGGGAGAAGCTTATGAAAGAATTGAAAAATCAAAACTAACCGAACTTATTGTTACAGATACTATCCCTTTAAAACAACAAAGTGATAAGATTAAAGTAATCTCTGTAGCAGACTTGTTCGCTGATATTATGAAAAAAGTTACTAATCACCAATCGATTAGTGAAACATTTATTTGTTAATTATTTAAAACCTTATAAAATGAAATCTGTAGCGTTAAGCGGGAATAAAAGAACTGAAAGAGGAACTTCTAAAGCTAATATTCTTAGAAAAGAAGAAAAAGTACCAGCTGTAATATACGGTGGTAAAGAAAATATTCATTTTACTGTAAACGAAGTAAAATTTAATAAAATCATTAATACTCCTGAAGTATATTTTATTGATTTAGATATTGAGGGATCAAAATTTAAAGCAATCATTCAAGATGTTCAATTTCACCCTGTTACTGACAGAGTTTTGCATGTTGACTTTTTAGAAATTGCTGAAGATAAAACATTAACCATAAAAATTCCAGTTAAATTAACAGGAAGATCTAAAGGTGTTGCTAATGGAGGAACATTAAAAACACCAAAAACAAGTTTAGAAATTAATGGCTTACCAAATGCTATTCCAGAAAATATTGAAATAGATATTACTGGTTTAAAAATTGGAGATTCTGTTAAAGTTGGAGATTTAGACTTTGATGGATTAACTTTTTTAGGCGCTGACAACGCAGTTGTTGTTGGAGTAAAAATGAGTAGAGCAGCAACAGCTGATGAAGATGAAGAAGCTGAGGGTGAAGAAGGAGCTGAAGAAGGTGGAGAAGCAAAAGAAGAAACTGCAGCTGCAGAATAAATTAATACAATTATGAAGTATTTAATTGTAGGATTGGGCAATATTGGCTCTGAATACGAAGATACTAGACATAACATAGGATTTAAAATAGTGGATGCTTTAGCCAAGGCATCCACTATTTCTTTCGAACCTAATAAGTTGGGCGATACTGTAACACTAAAATTTAAAGGAAGAACATTTATTTTAGTTAAACCATCCACTTTTATGAACCTAAGTGGAAAAACCGTTAACTATTATCTCCAAAAAGAAAAAATTAAACCCGAAAACCTTTTAGTCATTACTGATGATATTGCTCTACCTTTTGGCACTTTACGCTTAAAAGGAAAGGGAAGTGATGGTGGACACAATGGTTTAAAAGACATTATTAAAGTTTTAGGCAATACTAATTTTGCTCGTTTACGATTTGGTGTTGGAAGTGATTTTGTACAAGGAAAACAAATCAATCATGTTTTAGGGAATTTTGCTCCTGAAGAACAAATCCTAATGACAGAAAGACTTGAAAAAACTATTCAAATTATAAAAGGTTTCGGAACTATTGGTTTAGGCAGAACAATGTCTGAATTTAATGGAAAATAAATCAGTTGTCTATCACAAATTGCTTTATTGCATTATAAGTTTCTGTTTTAGCTTCCAGAAAACCCATATGACCTACTTTTTTGAGTAACAAATAATTTCCATGTTCTGGTAATTTAGCTTGACTTATTAGATCTTGATAATTCAAAACATTATCTTCTGCACCTATTATATACAATACAGGGTAAGGAGAAAATTTTAAAATAATTTCTCTATCCACTCTATTCTTCATCCCTTCCAAAGCAGCTATTACCCCTTGTTTAGAAGTAGCTAATGCTATTTTTTTAATCTCAGTAATTCCTCTTTTGTAAGATTTATATTTTGTATTAAATAAATTTGGAATAGCCTCATTAATAAAAATTTCAGTACTTCTCTTTATTATTTTAATAGCTCTTCCTCTATCTGTCTTTTTCTGTTTATCATCTGCTTTTGCAGAAGAATGAAACATTACTAATCCTTTTACGGGATCAGGATTTTTCTCAGCCATAGCTAAACTCACATAACCTCCTAACGAATGTCCTACCAAGAAGTATTTCCTCAATTTTAAATGATGTAATACAGCCTCAACAGCTTCAGCCATTTCTTCCATTGTATGCACATAACTTAAACAGTCAGTTTTACCATGTCCCAATAAATCAACTGTAATTACTCGTTGTGTCTTTGAAAGTTCTTTTGAAAAAAAATTCCAAACTTCTTTAACGCCTAAAAACCCGTGCAAAAACACCACAACCTTCCCCTTACCTTCATCTGTAAAGGAAACATTTATGCTTTTAAATTTTATGGATTTTTGTTTCATTTATCTTAATCCTACTATCGTTTTAACGAATTTTTCTTCTTTTGAATAAGATAAAATCCAACGACTTGAAGTATGAGTGCTAAAGGAAAAAAAATAACCAAAAGACATAATAAATATGCTAAAGCATAAATAAGTGATGCATCAGGTCCAGTATAGTTAATAATAAAATTTAAGAAAAAATCAAATAAATTATCGTTACCAACAACTAAAACAAAAGAATAAAAGAAGCCTAAAAACACGACTATTCCCTTAACCCATTTAGGAACAATATCTCTTCTATTTTTAAAATTAGTATCAATCACTATTTAAACCTTTTTTACTAAAAAGCTTTTAATTACCCATTCATCAAATCTTCTATTTCTTCAGCTTCTAGTGGGATATTTCGCATTAAATCGTGCTGACCATCTTTGGTAATTAACACATCATTTTCTAAACGAATCCCTAAATTTTCATTTGGAATATAAATTCCTGGTTCAACAGTTAAAACCATTCCTTCAGTAAAAGGTGTTGATCTATTTTCAATATCATGAACATCCAAGCCAATATGATGAGAAGTTCCATGCATAAAGTATTTTTTATACAAAGGATTTGCTTTATCTTGATTAGCAACATCTGTTTTATCAATCAATCCTAAACCGATTAATCCTGATTCCATTAACTGCCCAACTTCACTATGATACTCTTCATGATCAGTTCCTGGAACTAACATAGATGTTGCACCTTTCATAACTCGTAAAACAGCGTTATAAACGTCTTTTTGTCTGTTAGTAAACTTTCCACTTACAGGAACACAACGTGTCATATCAGATGCATAGTTAGCATATTCACATCCAACATCCATCAAAATAACATCTCCTGGCTTACACTCCATATTGTTTTCAATGTAATGTAAAACACACGCATTATATCCTGAAGCTATAATTGGTGTATAAGCAAATCCTCTTGAGCGATTTCTTAAAAACTCATGTGAAAATTCTGCTTCAATTTCATATTCCATTACTCCTGGCTTTACAAAATCTAAAATTCTTCTAAATCCCTTTTCTGTAATATCACAAGCCTGCTGCATTACATCTATTTCTACTTGCGATTTAATTGGTCTTATCGTTCTCATAATTGGTGCTAAACGCTCATAATTATGATCTGGATATTTTGTTTTACAATCTGCTCTAAATCTATCATCACAAGTTTGAACCGTTGTAACAGCCCTTAAATGTTCATTTTGATTTAAGTAAATTGTTTCCGCTTCTAAAACTAAAGCATGGAAAATAGTTTCAAATTGAGATAACCAATAAATTGTTTCAATTCCCGATTGTTTGGTAGCAGCTTTCTTATCTAATTTTTCTCCTTCCCAAATAGCAATTAGCTCACTTGTTTCTTTTACAAAAAGAATTTCTCTATGTTTTGGGTTTGATGCTTCTGGAAAAATTACCAAAATAGATTCTTCTTGATCCACACCACTTAAATACAATAAATCATTATTTTGACGGAAAGGCATTAATCCATCAGCATTAGTTGGCATCATATCGTTAGAATTAAAAACTGCCAATGATTTTGGTTTTAAATACTTTACGAAAGCTACTCTATTTTTAATGTATAATGAATTCTCTATTGCGTGGTATCTCATAATCTAAATTTTAGGAAAACAAATATAATTATTCTGGATGAATTTTCTCTTCTGAATCAGTAGTATCATTATCATTTAAAGAGCTCAAATCACCATCATAATCAATCATATCATCAGCAGAACCATCTGTTGCGTTAATTCTTAAAATATCATCTTCATTACTTCCGCTAGCAATTAAGCCAGCCATCATAACTAAATTAGTACCGATAATCACCCACGCTAAAATAGCTTCGCTAAATGGTATAACATGATAATGTTCTACTATTTTTTGAAACAACAATATCGTTACCAAACCTCTTGGAGCAATTAACATTTGAGGAAAAATAGTACTCTTAATAAATACTTTTAAATTTAACGCCCGTGTAAAAAAGATAACTACCATTACTAATATTGCAATTATAATCGCTTCTATATCAAACAATCCTTCCAAGTTCATAGTTAATCCAAAAACCACAAAAAAGAATGTTCTAATTAAAAATGAAGACTCATTAGTAATAATTACAAACTCATGTCTTATCTCCTTTACCTTTTCTTGGTTAATTAATTTCTTTAAGAAACCTCTAAAAAAGACATGAGTATTATTTAATACCAATCCAAAAATCAAAATTATTATCAATGCAGAGTAATGTAAATACTCTCCTATCGAAAATAATAATGCTAAAATTGCTAAGAATAAAAAGAACTTTATTTCTGTTTTAATCTTTAAAAAAACATAGACCAATAAATAACTCATCAATACTGAAACGAATACGGAGATTGCTATATTCATTGATATTGCTTCAAAATAAGTTTGTCCAACATGTGGCTCAATAATCCAAAATTCAAACAACATAATTCCAAAAATATCAGAAAGCGTTGCTTCTAAAATCATAAATTCTTTTGTGCGAGGAATCAGCGTATGAACACTAGGAATAACGATAGCACTACTCACTACCGAAAGTGGAATAGCATAGAAAAATGCCTGCATAAAATCTACCGATTGTGTAAAGTAAATAATACACGCAATTAATGAATTAGTTACCCCTAAAATAATTACTGAGGTAGCAAAAGCAGCTAAAATGGTTTTGATTTTATTTCGATGGATTTTAATATCTAAAGCTCCTTCTAAAACAATCATCATCAAACCAACTATCCCTAACAAACCTAAATGCTGGTTTAAATCGGGGACTTCCATTCCCATCGATTTAACAGCAAATTGTGCTCCGACACCTGTTCCTATTAAAAAAATGACTGAAGGAATTTTAGTCCACTTAGAAATTTGTGTAAAAATATAAGAAAACACAATTAACAAACTAGCAAAAATGATAACTACATAAGGATTGTCCATAAGCTTAAATTATTGTTTGCTCCAAAGGTATGAATTAGATTATCTCCTTTTTAATGCAATAGTTAATTAATTCTGTAGAATTATATGTTCCAGTTTTTGCTAATAATCTTCTTCTGTAAGTATCAACCGTATGTTTAGAAATACACATTTTATCGGCTATTAATTTACTTGACAACCCCTCTTGTAAATGATTAAGAACCTCCAATTCTCTAGTCGTAAAATTCTTTTTTTCTTTCCCGTTTACTCTTACACCAATCACACAAACGTCATCTATTTGCTCTAAATCTCCTTTCCATTCATCAAAAACATGCTCTAATTTTTCTTTTTGTTTGTCCATTTCTAAATGACAAATTGATAACAACAGCTCCCTAAAACGCTTATACATGAATTTTTTACCCTTTAGTCCACCAAACTGATCTACATATCCATCAGAGAATAAATAGATGATATCACCTTTTTTTATGTTTACCTCATTGTTGGTAAACGGAATTAATTCTTCCCCAACATAAGCTCCAACTGGATGTTTATCTCCTTTGTATTGGATCAATTCTTTCTCACTAATTACGTACATGGTAGTTTTAGCTCCTGCAAAATATAACTTCATGTTAGGATAATCGAGCGCTATAAATGAGATATCCATTCCATCTTTGATGGTGCTTTCAGCGAATTCTTGCCTTAATGTTTTTGATACACCACGATTAATAAAATCTAATCCTTCTGCAGGATTGTTAACGGTAGGTTCATGCTCACATAATCTAAGATAATTGTTGCCTATAATACTCATTAAAGCCCCCGGAACACCATGTCCAGTACAATCAGCAACCGCAGCCAGCAAAAACTGTTCGTCTTTACTTGTTACAGCATCAGAAACCCAATAAAAATCACCACTTAATACATCTTTAGGCCTAAACATTACAAAGCTATTAGGGAGAAAAGATTTAAAAAATTCCTTAGACGGTAAAATTGCTTCTTGTATTCTTTGTGCATAATTTATAGAGTCTGTAATCTCTCTATTTTTTTCTGATAATTGATTTGAATACTCTTTACTTTCATCTATATCTGTATAGACTACAATTATCTTAGAGAGCTTATTTAAGTCATCGTAAACAGGTGATAATGAGGCTGCAGTCCACATCATAGACCCGTCTTTTTTCTCATGTTGGCTGTCATAAAGGAATGGTTTAGGATTAGTTTTAAATCCATCTATAATTTCTTGGATATCATCTCTACTAGTTAGGTTCTGCAAATGCAATATATCTTTAAATTGCACTTTAAACTCCTTTTCTGTATAACCAGAATTTCTAACTAATCCATTATTATAATATTCAATCTTTCCACTAGCATCTGTAATAACTACGGCTTCATTCATTTTCTCTGCAACAATGGAAAGCCTTGTTAACTCTATTTCATTTTGAACTTTTTCAGTAACATCATCAACAATCTCAATGTATTTTGTAATGTTTTTTGGCATCATCAAATACAGGAGTACTATTTATTTCTAACCAAATTTTTTCTCCGTTTTTCTTATAAACTAATATTCGTTCTCGCCATGCTTCTTTATTTTCAGTTTTCTTGACAATAATATCTAACACATTTTTATCTGTTTCTGCCCCTATTAATACATCACTTGGAGATTTTCCAATTAAATCCTTTAAAGTATAACCTGTAGATCTTGTATAAGCTTCATTAAGCCACTCTACTTTATTCTCTTTATCTAAAATGGCTACCCCATTATTAGTTTTACTGGCCACGACTGACAGTTTCTCTAATTCAGTTTTTTGCTCTTCTATCAGCCTATTCTGTTCCATCAATGATCTATTAACAGACCTTTTCATTCGATAACCATAAAACAATAAGAAAACGATTATTAAAACAACAACAACTCCTCCAATCAGAACTTGAACTCTTAAGGTTTGCTGTTTAATTTCCATTTCTTGAGTTTCTCTTTCCATGGTTAGCAAAGTAATTTCTTGTTGATCAGCACCAATCTCAGAATTCTCAATTTTCCATAACAAGTCATTTACTCCTTCTCCTAAATGCTTTTTGATAATTTGATTTACTTCTAATTTGAATTCCTCGCTATTAAAAAAATCATTTATTGGAACTAGCCATGTACTATTTTTAGGGAGTATAATCGCATAGCCACTCCGTTCTACTTTAAATAAATTTTGACGTTTAAAACGAACTCCTTCTTGGAAAAGCTTTAGATAGGTCGGTAATTCAATGTAGCCAAACAAATCGGGTTCGTTTAAAATCCTTTCTCTAATTATACTTGCAGATTTTACTTCTAGAATTTTGAACCCAGGAACTTTGCTATTTAGGTTTAATAAATTTTCTTCAAAAGTTGTATTTGGGACATTTAAAGCTGTAAGTTTTGAAAATATCTTAATAAAATCTTCCTCGTCTTTAGCTATAGCAACATTATTGCTATTAATTAAAACCTCTATATCTGGCATGTATTTAGGAGAAAATGAAATTTCTTTCATTCGTTGTTCTGTCATAGAAAAAGAACAAGCTCCAAACTCTCCACTTCTTCCATATTTTATTTCTTCATACAATCCAGAAAAACTATCTGCTTTTTTAAATTGAATGGTTAATTCTACACCTTGTTTTTTTAAATACTCTTTAAAAGCTAAAAGTATATCATACTCTATACCCTTTAATTTACCAGATGCATCACTTATAAAATTATCTGAATTATAATAGAAAACAGTAATAGTACCCTTCCCTTGAGATTTTACAATATTCCACTGTTCAGCAAAAGTATTAATTGTACAAAAAAGTATAATTAAAAGAACTAATATGTATGATTTAATTTTCAACGTTTAGAGCGATTCTAAAAATTAAAACTACAATAAAATTCACTATTTTAATTAAATAAAAAAAGTTAGAGTAAATGAGACCAAAAAATGATAACTTTGCGTTGATTAACCTAAATAATTAGGCCAAAATGGAGACCGTTAGAATAAAATTCAACACAGTAGATCGCCCAGAGTTCGTTAAAGAACTTAGAAGCAGGGTGAACTCCTACTTTAAAGAAAATAACAGGTCTAGGTATGCAAATAGTAATATGGTTATTAAAACCATATTTATGATATCTCTTTATTTTGTTCCCTACTTTTTTGTTCTTTTTAATGTATTTGAGAATACCTGGAGTGTTTTTGGTTTATGGGTGTTAATGAGCACAGGAATGGCTGGTATCGGGTTTTCTATTATGCATGATGCCAATCATGGCGCATATTCTAAAAATAAAAACGTAAATAAATATTTAGGGTATATGATTAATTTCATTGGAGGAAGTTCTGACAATTGGAAAATACAACACAATGTTCTTCATCATACATACACTAACATTAAAGACCACGATGAAGATTTAGGTGGTGGTACGCTAATGCGTTTTTCTTACCATCAAAAAAGACTTAAAGTACATCGTTTTCAACAATTTTATGCTTGGTTTTTGTATTGTCTAATTACAGTTTCTTGGTCTATTAAAAAAGATTTTCTTCAGCTTGAACGATATAAAAGAAAAGATTTAATTAAAACACAAAACATAACTTATAAAAAGGCTTTTACAAGATTAATTTTTGCTAAAATTTTCTATTACAGTTACATTCTAGTAATTCCTATGGTTTTTTCTTCACAGGTTTGGTGGCTAACGTTAATATTTTACTTTATAATGCACTTTGTCTGTGGCTTCATTATCTCTGTTGTTTTTCAACTAGCACATATTGTATCTGAAACTAAATTTCCTGAGCCTAAAGAAGATGGGCATATGGATAATAATTTTGCCATACATCAGTTATATACCACTGCAAATTTTGCAAAGAAAAATTTACTTTTCTCATGGTATGTTGGTGGTCTTAACTATCAAATAGAACATCACCTATTTCCAAACATCTGTCACGTTCACTACCGGAAAATATCAAAAATAGTTAAAAACACAGCTAAAGAATTCAATCTCCCATACTATCAAAACACATTATTGGGAGCTATTACCAGTCATGCCAAGCATTTAACAAAATTAGGAAAACACGATTTTGCATAGAGATTCCTATCTACTACCATTTTTTGTTATAGAAGTAAGATAAAATTATTACATTTATTCACTTAATAAAAATGCAACCATTCTTATAAAAAAGATGTCTTGTATATAAGGTTAATATGAATAATTCAATATGAAAAAAGTAATTTTACTAAGTTTTATAATCCTATCGACTTTCACGTTTACTAAAGCCCAAAGAGGTAAAGATGGAGCTAAAGTTGTAAATGCTACTGAGTCTGTAAATGCTTACTCTAGTTTAATTTTTGGAGCAGGAGCAGGAAACACAATATTAAATGTAACAAGTACGGCTCTAAATAACAATTTCGCAGGAAACCTAACTGCAGGAGATTTACTAATGGTTTACCAACCACAAGGAGCTTTTTTAGGTAATGGTAGCCCTATTACATCCTCTACGTGGGGAGCAATAACTAATTATGTGAACTGTGGTAATTATGAATTCGTTCAAGTTAGTAGCGTATTGAGTGGTACCCAAATATTATTAGAATGTCCTTTAGTAAATAACTATAGTACTTCTGGTGGTGCTAATTCTTTAGTAATTAGAGTTCCTAGGTATTCTTCCCTTACTATAAATGCTGGTGGAACATTAACAGTTTCCCCATGGAATGGTTCTTCAGGTGGTATATTAGCAATAGAAGTAGATGGTATAACAACCATTAACGCTGGGGGATCAATTGACGTGTCAAATTTAGGTTTCAGAGGAGGGCAAATTGAATCTAGCTCCACTTTTGGAGGTACAAGATATGCCGATAATGACCCATTTGAAGGTGCAGAAAAAGGAGAAGGAATTGGAGGTGATCAAGTTCAATATAGTAGCGTTTTAGCTGGTAGATACACAAGAGGAGCTCCCGGAAATGGAGGGGGTGGAGGAAACGCTCATAATGCTGGAGGAGCTGGAGGAGCTAATGCTGGTAATCCTGCCAACTGGACAGACGGAGCTGGTGTTCCTAGCCCCTTATTCAACGCTTCATGGGCATTAGAGACCCCTTCCTTAGTTGGTATTACCAATTCTGGAGGAGGAAGAGGAGGTTATTCTCATTGTGGTGGCAATGCAAATGAACTAACACAGGGTCCCGGAAATCCAGTGTGGGGTGGAGATAATAGAAGACAAGTAGGTGGTTTAGGTGGTAGACCATTAGATTACTCTACAGGTAAGATTTTTATTGGCGGTGCTGGTGGCGCTGGAGATGGAGAGACAACCACACCTGGTGCAGGTGGAAATGGTGCAGGCATTATATTTATGTGTACTTATGGGGATGTTACTGGCTTTGGGAATATTAGAGCTAATGGTCAAGATGGTTTCAATTGTGAGGTTCCTGGTCCTCCTGGTATTTTTGATGTAACTGGAAAAGACGCAGCAGGTGGTGCTGGTGCTGGAGGGACTATACTTATTAAAACCACTGGTTTGGTATCAAGTATTACTATTGATGCAAATGGAGGAAGTGGAGGGAATCAAGTCTTAAAAGCTGGTGGAGCAGCTAGCATTGGAGAAGCAGAAGGTCCTGGCGGAGGTGGTGGAGGTGGATACATTGCCATAACTACTGGAGCGCCAATAAGAAATACAAATGGAGGGATTTATGGTACAACCAATAGCCCTTTTGTTAGTAATTTCAATGCAAATGGTTCAACTAGCGGAGGAATTGGATTGCCTAATGAAAGCATCGATGCCTTTGATATAATTGTTGACAATGACACAATTTGTCCAAATACCACCTCTACTCTAACTGCTACGATAATGGGTACTGCTCCAATAGGTGCAGTTATCGAATGGTATGATTCTCCAAATGGAGGAACTCTTCTTTTCACTGGAAACCCATATACAACCCCATCATTAGCTGTCACTACAACATATTATGTTACAATTTGCCCTGCTCCTTTCAGGATACCTGTTACCGTATATGTAAATCCATGTTCAACTATTATTGCTAATTTTAGTTCTACAGATAGCACTTTATGTGTCGGAGACTGTATTAATTTTAGTGATTTATCTACTGGTGCTGTAGCTACTGGATGGACCTGGTCTTTTCCTGGAGCTGCTACTACTTCATCATCAGCTCAGAACCCAACAAATATTTGTTACAACTCTATAGGTAGCTTTGATGTTGAATTAATTGTAACTGATGGTACTAACATAGACACTCTCTTAATGACTAATTTCATTACAGTTAATGCTTTACCAACTGTTACTGCAGGTCCAGATACATCAATATGTTTAGGTGATAATGCTAATATTTATGCTACTGGAGCGACATCCTACTCTTGGAATAATGGCCTTGGCGCTGGTCAGGGATTCTCTGTATCTCCTATTCTCAATACTACATACATTGTTACTGGTACAGATGCTAATGGTTGCGTAAATACTGACCAAACAATAGTAACTATTAATGCTTTACCAACAGTAACTGCTAGTAATGACACTATAATTTGTTCTGGTGACCAAGTAAACCTAAGTGCGACAGGTGCAACTTCATACTTTTGGAACAATGGATTAGGTGCTGGCCAAACCCAAACACCTTCTCCCGGCTCTAATATTGTTTATACTGTTACTGGAACAGATAATAACGGCTGCATAAATACTGACTTAGTTAATGTAACTGTTAATTCATGTGGTGCTCCACCTGTAACAAGCTTTAGTGCTACTGATAGCTCTATTTGTATAGGTGATTGTATTGATTTTAATGATTTATCTGTTGGAGCACCAACAGGTTGGACTTGGTATTTCTTTGGTGCCGCTACTTCTGGCTCTAATAATCAAAACCCTACTAACATTTGTTATAACTCCGTTGGTAGTTTTGATGTTGCTTTGGTAGACACCAATTCTAATGGACAAGATTCATTATTTATATCAGGATTTATTACAGTTAATGCTTTACCAACTGTTACGGCTAATTCAACCAACACTACAATTTGTGCTGGCGACCAAATTACATTAACGGGAAGTGGCGCTGTTTCTTATTCATGGAATAATGGAGCCGTTGATGGAGTTCCTTTTGTTCCTGCAGGAACAACAACATATACCGTTATTGGTACAGATGCTAATGGTTGTACTGGTATCGACTCCATAGTTATTACAGTTAATTCTTGTGCTATTCCTCCAGTAGCTAATTTTAGTGCTTCAGGTACTTCTGTTTGTATTGATGATTGCATCGATTTTACCGATCTAAGTTCTGGCGGAAGCCCTACTACTTGGTCATGGTATTTCTTTGGAGCCAACCCGAGCACTTCAAACGACCAACACCCAAGCAATATTTGTTATGATTCTACAGGTACATTTAATGTAGCTCTTATGGTAACTAATGCTTTTGGACAAGACTCTATTTTTATTGCTAACTACATTACTGTAGATTCTTGTAATTCTACTCCTTCCTCTGTAATTATTCCAAATGTATTCTCTCCAAATGGAGATGGACATAATGATTTATTTAGTATATCAGGAACAGGAATAATTTCTATCAAGGCACAAATCTATAATAGATGGGGAGGTTTATTATTTAGCTCTGAACAATTAATAAATACTGGATGGAATGGCAGAACTACTTCAGGAACTAAGTGTTCTGAAGGAACCTATTTTTACATTCTTAATGTAGAAACTATTAATGAAAATAAAATCTACAAAGGGACTCTTACGTTAATTAGGTGATTTTTCTAGAAGAAAAAAGAAAGCATTAACCCTCCTGTTGAATTTACATTAAACCCTCTTGATGAAGATTTATTTTTTGAGTCAGAAAAATCATTGATTTCTTGACCACTAACAGGTGTAATATTTCTGGAATGACTCATATCGCCTCCAACGGAAGAATATAAATAACCTAAGTTTATCTCTGCTCCAATACTAATTCTTTCTGCAAAGAAATAATTAAACCCAGCAATAAAATTCAATCCAAAATTAAAGCCTCCATCTATTTGAGTTATATCTTGAATCTTTTCTGTTCCAGTTACATCTGTAATATCTGTTGACGCATCAATTTTAGTAGCACCTATTCTACCAATAACTATTTCAGCACCTATAAAAGGATCAAGTCTTCTAGTTGTACCTAAATGTTTTTCATAACCAACAGATATAGAAAAATCAAATCTGCTTTCTGTTGAATCAATCGTTTGCAAGGCTCTATTACCGGTAGATACTACTGTAATACTATCCTCTAAAAGCCAGCTATTACTAATTGATTTTATTCCAAACCCTAATCTTAACACCTTATCATCTGTTAAATGATGTTTAGCTAAAATTGAATTGTTGTTATTCCCATCTATAACATTACCTAATGAAATATTATCAATTAACCCGGTAAGATTTAATACAAAGCCCCAATCTCCATCTCTCGATTTCAGTGTGTCTTGTTGAGCATTAACAATAAAGGTCGATGTTAAAATTAATGTGAATGCGATTATTATTTTTTTCATTTTGTGCGATTTTGAGATAAAACTCTATTATTTCTCATTTATTATCTGAGAAGGTGAAATTAATTATTTCTACCTCTAACAACCAAATAAATTAATGCATTATTTATATTTGACAAAATGATGAGGATAGGATTAATATCGGATACACATGGTTATTTAGACCCTAAAGTAGAAAAATACTTTAAAGAGTGTGATGAAATATGGCATCTTGGTGACGTTGGTAATATTAGTATTATCAAACAACTCACAAAAATAAAACCTGTTAGAGGTGTTTATGGAAATATTGATGGACAAGATATTAGGCAGTTATTCCCTAAAGAATTAAAGTTTACTTGTGAAGAAGTAAAAGTCTGGCTGGTCCATATTGGTGGATATCCTAACAGGTATTCAAAAGATGTGAAAAAACGAATTGAATTTAATTCGCCTGACTTATTTATTAGCGGTCATTCACATATTTTAAAGGTAATTTATGATAAGAAACTAAAATTATTACACATAAATCCTGGTGCTGCAGGAAAAAGCGGGTTCCATAAAGTAAAAACCCTTGTTAGATTTACTATCGATAAAAAGGATATTAAAGATTTAGAAGTAATTGAGTTAGGAATCAAATAGAACTGTAATTTTTAAACTCATTTACTCTTGCACTTTTTTACGTTAAATAATACATTTGCACACTTATAAGAAAACGTAAAAAATAAATGAATCCATTATTAGCAGAATTTAAGACTCCTTACAATACAACTCCCTTTTCAAAAATTAAAAACGAGCACTTTAAACTTGCTTTTGAAAAGGCGATAGAACTTGCAAAAAAAGAAATTGACGAGATTGTCAATAACAAGGAAGAAGCTAGTTTTAAGAATACAATAATAGCTTTAGATTTTAGTGGTGAATTATTAAGTCGTGTATCAAGTATCTTTTTCAATCTAAATTCTGCAGAAACATCTGATGAAATTCAAGCAATAGCAAAAGAAGTTTCTCCTCTCCTATCTGAATTTAGTAATGACATAGGACTAAATGAATATTTATTTAAAAGGATAAAGTCTGTTTATAGTAAAATAAATGAATTACAATTAACTTCTGAACAAACAACTCTTTTAGAAAAAAGCTACAAAGGTTTTGTTCGGAATGGAGCCAACTTAAATGATGTTGACAAGGAAACATTAAGAACAATAGACAAAGAACTTTCTGAAACTTCTTTAAATTTTGGAGAGAATGTTTTAGCAGCAACAAACAAATATGAAATGCTCCTTACTGATAAAAATGATTTATCGGGCCTACCAGATGGAGTAATTGAAGCTGCAGCTATAACTGCTAAAGAAAAAAACAAAGAAGGATGGTTATTTACGTTGGATTTTCCGAGCTACATGCCCTTTATGACTTATGCCGATAATCGTGAGTTAAGAAAAGAATTAGCTATTGCTTCTGGTTCTAGAACATTTAAAGGTGATAATCTCGACAACCAAGAAAATGTTTTAAAAATTGTTCAACTACGCTATCAAAGAGCAAATTTATTGGGCTATAAAAATCATGCTGATTTTGTATTAGAAGAGCAAATGGCAACATCACCTCAAAAGGTAAATGATTTTTTAAAAAACCTACTAGAAAAATCTAAGCCTGCAGCACTAAAAGAAACTGATAAACTAAGTGCTTTTGCCAAAGAATTAGATGATATACACACTTTACAAATTTATGATACTGGTTATTACACTGAAAAACTAAAACATAAGTTATTCGATTTAGATGATGAAAAACTAAAGCCTTACTTCAAATTAGAAAACGTTATTAAAGGAGTATTTACTATCTCCAATAAGCTTTACGGTCTAAATTTTGAAGAGATTTTTGATATTGATAAATACCATAAAGATGTAATAACCTATAAAGTTACTGACGAAAATAATAAGTTCACAGCTATCTTTTATGCTGATTTCCATCCAAGACCAGGAAAAAGAAGTGGAGCATGGATGACATCATTTAACGATCAGTACATTAAAGATGGGGTTAATAACAGGCCACACATTGTAAATGTTTGCAACTTTACCAAACCAACTGAGACAAAACCATCTCTATTAACTTTTAATGAAGTAACCACTCTGTTTCATGAATTTGGCCATGCTTTACACGGAATATTGGCAAACACTACCTATCCTGGTTTATCTGGAACAAATGTTTATAGAGATTTTGTTGAACTCCCTTCTCAAATATTAGAAAACTGGTGTTATGAAAAAGAAGCATTAGAATTATTTGCTTTTCATTACGAAACAGGCGAAATTATTCCCTTAGAATTAATTGAAAAAATAAAAGCTTCTGCTAATTATATGGAAGCCACAAGAATGATGCGTCAGCTAAGTTTTGGAATAGCAGATATGGCTTGGCACTCAACTAATCCTGATGTAATTTTAAGTGTCGAAAGTTTTGAAAAAACTACTATGGAAGCTACTCAATTATATCCCCATATGGATGGGACTTGTTTTAGCACTGCTTTTTCTCATATTTTCCAAGGAGGTTATTCTGCAGGCTATTATTCATACAAATGGGCCGAAGTATTAGAGGCTGATGCTTTTGAATATTTTGCTGAAAAGGGAATTTTTGATAAAAAAACTGGAGATAAATTCAAAGAATTTATACTGTCTAAAGGAGGATCAGAACACCCAATGGAACTCTACATAAAATTTAGAGGACAAGAACCAGACAATGATGCTTTATTGAGAAGAGCAGGATTACTAAATAATGATGAATTTTAAATTATTAATGATGAATATCATTAACCTATTTCAGTTTCTATTGCTCTAATAAAATCTGTTTTTGCTTTAGCATACTCGTCCCCATCATTCCATTCTTTTTTGGATAAACTTATTTTTAGTTCAAAATAATTATCTCTAACCGTTTTATGGCTTCTTAAATAATCACGAAATCTAATATGTCTATCCCAATAATCAGAATCAACCTCTACCATATGAATATGATGTGTTCTTTTTTCATTTATCTCTTTTATAAAGAACTTTCGATAAGGCATAATATCCTCATACTTTGAAATATAATTATATCCTAAACTCTCAATATTATTGATGTGATTATCAGCTGTAGAAAAATCTTTTAAACCAATCATTATATCGATAACTGGTTTAGCTCCAAGTCCATTAACGGAAGTACTACCAATATGTTCTATAACAACATCTGATTCGTCAATTGAATCTAATAATTGATTGTATTCTTTAAAAAATTGAGTTATCCAATTTGGATTATATTTTTCAATATGAATTTTCAAAACACCAACAACTAAATACTAACAACCAATTTACCTCAATCGATCTGCAGACCTTATTAAATTATCGTCTTTTTTAATAAAATGAATCGCTAAATAAGTCAGTATCAGTGAAATTACTGGAATTATCGATCCAAATTTAAAGCTCACGATAACATCTTCAGGATTTGTATTTATAGCTTCTTTCGCAACATCACTATACATTACTATAGCAGCAATTTGCAACGCAATAAATAAGATATTTAACTTACATAATTTCATTTGTGATGAACGGTTTTTGAATAGAAATATAGCTACCAATGCTACTAAAAAAATCAAACCTTGCATTACGCCTATCCCCATATTTTTCATTAAAACCATCTCAGATCCATCAAAAATAGCAATAGTTTTGTATGCTCCCATTACAGATATCGATTCACCATCCCCCGAGAAGACTAATGTTGGTAAAAAAGAAAATATTATACTTAGTATTACTACTAATGCTAAAAATATTGTTTGAATTCGCTGTATCATGGGTCTATAATTTTTGTAAAGATAACTATACCAAATGAACAATAAAATGTTAATTAGTTCATTTTACAGTAAACACATCATCCAAAAGAAAAATTAAATTTGATTTATGTTTGATAAAATTCCCAATTGGTTAAAAAACAGGTATGCCTTCAGCATCTTATTATTTGTGCTTTGGATATCTTTTGGCGATCAAAATGATTTTATGACTCAATACTCCTATCATTCAGAGCTTAAAACATTAATGGGTGAAAAAGAATATTATCAACAAGCCATTAAAAAAACAAGCCGAGAGTTAAATGATTTGACTAAAAATCCAGCTACCCTAGAAAAATTTGCCCGAGAGAACTACTTCATGAAAAGAGAAAATGAAGAAGTATTTGTTTTTACAACAGAATAAAAGCCTCTTTTCTCCTTCTTAACAATTCTGCAACAAAACATTATATTTCCTATCTTTACAGCCACCTAACTAGAATTATTAATGGGATTGTTTGAAGACTTTGATAAGGTAAGCCATCAAGATTGGATGGATAAGATTACCCTTGACTTAAAAGGTAAAGATTTTCAAGAAACATTGGTTTGGAATTCTAATGAAGGAGTTGATGTTCAACCTTTTTACAACGGTAGTTCTACAGCCTCTACCCCATTAAAAAAATCAAACGATTGGAAAATTAGGGAAACCATTACCATTCAATCTATAAAAGAAGCAAACAAAAAAGCATTGCTAGCACTTAAAGGTGGTGCTAATTCTATTCTATTTATTGGCGAAGTAAAAGACCAATCTGAAATGAATGGTTTATTGGAGGATATTCAAACTAACATTATAGATATTAACTTTTACACCCCTAACTTTAATAAGACATTAAGCTTAAGTTCCTTAACAGATGGCTCTATTAGTTATGACTTTTTAGGTGAATATTTTATTTCTGGAAACTGGAATAACTCTAAAGAAAACGATATTGAAGAATTGGCAAAAATTACTTCATCAGCTAACAATGTAAAAACCATAACTGTAAAAAACAGTAGTAACTCTACTATCGTTCAAGAGTTAGCAATTAGTTTAAGTCAAGCTGTTGAGTATTTTAATTTATTGACTGACAAAGGAATTGAAGCAAATAGAATAGCTTCAAAAATTCAATTTGAATTTAGTATTGGCACTAATTATTTCTTTGAAATTGCTAAGATTAGAGCAGCACGTAATTTGTGGCAATCAATTCTTAAAGGATATGAAGTGAAAGATACTCCTATGATAATTCATTCTGAAACCTCTGTAGAACAAAATTCTAAAGAAGATAAAAATTACGATTTACTAAGGAATACAACAAAAGCAATGTCTGCCGTTATTGGAGGCTGTGACAGTTTAACAGTAAACGCACATGATACCACTGAAAAAAACATTGATTTTTCTAATCGAATAGCTAGAAACATTCATCATATTTTAAAAGAAGAAGCCTTTTTTGACAAAGTAAATAATCCTGCAGATGGCAGCTATTACATTGAAGAATTAACTGATGAGGTAGCAAAAAAATCATGGAAGCTGTTTCAGGAAATGGAAAAACAAGGCGGATTTTTAAAGTGTGTTGAAAATGGTTTTATTAAAAGGTAATGGGGAAGGAGAATATTTATATTATTAAGGAACAAAAATGTGATGTTGGCAACATTATATTAAGAAGTGATAAAATATTAATGTTTATTCCTTTTGATGGGGTGACGACCTGTAACCTTAAAAACTTAAAAGAGATGTATGCCATTTTTATGGATTTAACAAATGGAATCCCCCATCTTTATTACTCAGATAATACAAACTTAAAATCCTTCGGGTCTGAAGAAAGAGTTTATGTTAGTGCTACTTTTCATGACTTTGCTTTGGCATGTGCTATAAAAGAAAATTCAGCGATTGTTAGATTTATAACTCACTCTATGGTATACCTCAACAAACCAAAAATTCCTATTAAAATGTTTAAAACTGAAAAAGATTCTTTTAAATGGTTAAAATCATTATAAAAAATGAAACCTAATTTTTCTAATATATCATATAAAAAAATCAACACTGCTTCAGCTAAAGTAAGTAGCGAAGATTGGATTACTGCTGAAAAAATCTCAGTAAAGGATGTTTATTCCTATAAAGATGTTGAAGGTTTAGAGCATTTAAAATTTGCTGCTGGCATTGCTCCAAATTTACGAGGTCCCTACTCTACTATGTATGTAATGCGGCCTTGGACTATTAGGCAGTATGCTGGTTTTAGTACTGCTGAAGAATCTAATGCATTTTATAGAAGGAATTTAGCTGGTGGACAAAAAGGGTTATCTGTTGCATTTGATTTAGCTACACATAGAGGATATGATTCTGATCACGAACGTGTTGTTGGAGATGTTGGCAAAGCTGGTGTTGCTATTGATTCAGTTGAGGACATGAAAATACTCTTTGACCAGATTCCATTGGATAAGATGTCTGTTTCCATGACTATGAATGGAGCTGTAATTCCGATTTTAGCTTTTTATATTATTGCGGCAGAAGAACAAGGAGTTAAACCAAAGGAGCTTGCTGGAACCATCCAAAATGACATCTTGAAAGAGTTTATGGTTAGGAATACTTATATCTACCCTCCTCAACCATCTATGCAAATTATAGCTGATATTTTTAAATATACTGCTCAAAACATGCCTAAATACAACTCTATAAGTATTTCAGGATATCATATACAAGAAGCTGGAGGAACTAACGATATTGAGTTAGCTTATACTTTAGCTGATGGACTAGAATACATTAGAATAGGAATTGCATCTGGAATGGATATTGACACTTTTGCCCCTCGCTTATCCTTTTTCTGGGGAATTGGAATGAACCATTTTATGGAAATTGCAAAGATGCGAGCTGCTAGAATGCTTTGGGCAAAACTGATGAAACAGTTTGAACCGAAAAACCCAAAATCAATGGCGCTAAGAACACATTGCCAAACCTCTGGATGGAGCTTAACAGAACAAGATCCTTTCAATAATATTACAAGAACAACTGTGGAGGCAATGGCAGCCGTTATGGGAGGCACACAAAGCTTACACACCAACGCGCTTGATGAAGCAATTGCACTGCCTACCGATTTTTCGGCAAAAATTGCAAGAGATACACAAATTTATTTACAAAATAGTATTGGTATTTGCGATACGGTAGACCCTTGGGGCGGATCGTATTATGTAGAATATCTTACTGCTAAAATAGCGGAAAAAGCTTGGAAACATTTTGAGGAGATTGAAGAGTTAGGCGGAATGGCAAAAGCCATTGAAACAGGAATTCCTAAAATGAGAATTGAGCAATCGGCTGCCAGAAAGCAAGCAAGAATTGATTCTGGGAAAGACATAATAG
>JAESUI010000019.1 GCA_016763135.1 Flavobacteriales bacterium | reverse complement strand
TAAAAGCTGACCTCATTCTTCGGATTGGAGCTACATTATGAAAAACAAATGTAAATGCTATGATGTATAATAAAATACCACCTAATACGGAACCGAGGATCAAGGTTTTATAGTTCCTAGATAAAATTAAATAAACTGAAAACCCAACTAGGGGTATAATAATAGCTCCTCTTGTTCCAGAAATAACCATTCCATAAAAACAAACGATTGCGGTGATGTAGTAAAATATTTTTCGACCTAGTTTTTTTTCACCAAAAGAGAAAATTACTGCAACCATTGCTGCGTGAGCTTGCGATGATCCAAATTGATTCGCATCAGATGAAAATGAAAACATTCGGGTAAATTCTCCCCACAAAACGTGTGTAACAGCCCCTCCTTGGTCTAACCAAGCTTGTTCAAAAGCGAACAATCCAAACCAATATTGTTTTGCTCCATATAGTCCCAAGAAAATAGAGACTGCAAACCAGATATTTATAAATGCAGTACAATCTTTACGTTTATTGTAAACTAAAAATATAAGGGGAACTAGAAAAACACCATAAAGTGCTAAACCTCTTACCGCATAAAACCAAGCCAACATACTTTCTGCATCAGGATTAAATAATTCGAGAAAACAGTACAACATCCATACGGCTAAACAGTAAGTAAGGGAGTTGTTTTTTATGGACCAATCTGCACCATTAAATCCTTTAAAAAATAAAATAATCCAGATTAATAGTAATATGAAATCAACAGCTAAACCTAAAGGCAAAGGGATTAATCTGGTCAACCCAACTGCAAAAAATGAAATAAATAGTAAGCCATTTAATGCAATACTGGGGGTTTGGTAAATTTTATAGATTAAGTAGAGAGAAGTAATTAATCCTATTAAAATAAAAAGGACATTAGAATTTTTAGACATCGCATACCCAAATAAAACAATGACAAACAATAATATTCCTAAACCTAGCTTAGTGTATATTTTGTATGCTCCTGTTTTATCAAAATCATTCATAACAAACTTAGTTTCATTTAAAATTGATTGGGTTTAAATTGAAGTTTGGCGAATTGCTTTATTTTTTTTCTAAACGAACTTCTCTTTTTTGGTATTCCACCAATAATAGATTCCAGCACATCAACATCAGTACCATTTAAAATTAAACTGACTTGATGTTCTACAATTTTAGAATAGCTTTCTAAAGCCATTGCATCAGCTTTATTCCAGTTTCTGTTTGCTTTTAAAACGAGTAGGGATAAATCGGCATCTCTCATCATTTGGATAGGAAGATCACTGCCAATAATTGCTGGAATTTCAAAAAAGATGTATCGGTATTCTTCTGGCTTGTTTATCCCTATTATTTCTTTAGCCGTTAGTTTAATGTCACAAATGTTTTTAGGAATTACGTACTCAATATTGTCCTTATCATTATGGTTAAGAAAGTAATTTTCTTGCTCAGTAGATTTAGGAGAAATAACTAAGGTTGGTTCACCCGCAATTCTCAGGTCTCGAGCAATTAATTGACAGAGCTGTGTTTTTCCTTCCTTCTTCCTAGTACTAAAAAACAGGACAACAAAAGGATCTTTTTTTCCTTTTACTTGGTAGTAATTGTAATTAATATAAGTGGCCAATTGATTAGTTAATAAACTATACAAGCTTCTGTATTGTGGAATTTTTTTCTTGGTCAATAAAGGAAATCCTCCAGCTAAATATAATCCTGTAAGTTCCTTGGCTCTTTCTGGTGTTTTTATTGTGGTGTCTAAAAATTCTAGTAAAATTAGGATACTTAAAGTGATGATAAATCCTGCTAAACCTCCAAGTATGACTATCATTCCTTTTTTTGATTTTTCTGCATTAACAGGATAAAACGGAGGGTCAACTATTTTTAAGTTTGTTGACATTGCAATGTTCTGCTTTATTAATTTCGAATCGTTTACACTTGCCAATAAGTCTAAATAGTCCTTTTCTAACACAGATATTTTTCGTTCCATTTGCTTTATTTGAGAACCAAGGTTTGCAAATTCGGTGTAGGTAATTTCAAACTCTTTATTAAACAAAACATATTGATTAATTCGAGCAGTATACCCTTCAACAGCAATAACTGCTTCTAACCAAGTTGTTGCTATGCTTTCAATTTTAATCCCAGCTGAAGTTTGCCCCATATGATACGATTGTTCCACTTTAAGTTGTAGGTCTTCTTTTAAAGTAAGTAATTGCTTATTGTATTTTGTCAAGTCATTTTTTAGCTTATTCGCGTTTTCGGAACTACTAGAATCAGTAATAGTTTCTAGTTGAATGGATTCATTAATTTCTATAAATGCAATTTTTGAGGAGAGCGCTCTTAGCTTTTGTCTCATCTCAAAAATTTCTTGTTTCTTTAAGATAAGTCCTTTACCAATGTCCATTTTATGTGCAGCTTCTTTTTCAGCAGCTTGTGCTGCAGCAAGTTTTAATTTTTCGCCTTGGTATGCTACTTCAAAATCTTCTTTTCTAGAAGCCAACCATTTTGTTTGCTCATAATAGTTGATTACGTTGTGTTTGGTCATTAATTGACTCAATTCTGCTTCCGCCTGATCTAATTTTAAGTGGGCTAGTTTTGATTCTCGTAAGAAGTAATTGACTACATCATCAGATTCGGCAGATTTAATGGTTTTCACATCATTCATTATCACCTCTAAAGCTATTCTTGTGGTATGAAAACAAATGCCAGGATCTGTGGTTTCATAGCTTATTAAAACTCTATCACTGGTTCCCTCTTGTGTTGCTTCAATTGAGGATAGTTGATCTAATCCAAAATAATTGGTGAAAGGAGACTCCGCTGAATTAAGAATGTAATAGATTTCATTATTAAAATTTCGCTTGTAATAGTTCGATAAATTTTCATAAGTCTTGGTTTCATTATTCTTAACAACTACTTTTTTAAGTAGTTTTTCTGGGATTAACGCTACAAATTTTAACTGATTATAACCAGACATATCTTTTTCAGCTATAGAGTCTTGAGCTAAATAAAATGCCAATGTTTTTAATATTATTTC
>JAESUI010000254.1 GCA_016763135.1 Flavobacteriales bacterium | reverse complement strand
TCTTCAGTGATTGTAACTACTATCAATTCATTTTCAAAAGGCATTAACTCAAATATTTTACCTCTCGTTATTTCTCCTTTAGGTAAAGAGGTCCTTAACCCACCAAAATTTAATAAACAAAAATCGATACTATCGCCATCTAAAGGTTTGTAAAGATTATTGGCTATTTCTAGACTTAAATCTGCCACTAAATTGCCTAATTTAGTTTCAGACTTACCACTTTCTTTAGGGAATTCTTCAGATGAAATAACTAACGCTTCATTCATTTCAGCATCTAACTTAATTTTATAGGGTTGTATTAATGAATCTGCTTGTGCATGATGTTCGTAACTATTATTAATAGGAGTGGAGGAGTTTTTAGTTTCAAAATAGCTGGGTTGCTTGCAACTGATTAAGTTGAAAACTATGCTGATAAGGAAAAGATATTTAATAGTTAATCTCAAAAGAATATGATTATTTTCGTTGACTAAATTAGGATATTATGTACACTTCTAAAACAAAAGTTAGAGTAAGGTATTCCGAAACGGATATGATGGGATATTGTTATTATGGTAATTATGCTACGTATTTTGAGGTAGCCAGAGTTGAGTCGATAAGACAACTGGGGTCTAGTTATCGGAAAATGGAAGACGATGGTTTCGCATTACCTGTTTTAGAGTTTTCAATAAAGTATTTTAAGCCTGCTTTTTATGATGATGAATTGACTATAGAAACAACAATTACTGAATTACCAAAAGCACGAATTCATTTTACATATAAAACTTTTAATGAAGAAGGAGTTTTGTTAAATGAAGCAAAGACCTCTTTAGTTTTTATTAATAAAGAAACAATGAAACCGTGTATGGCTCCTGAAGATTTTATAGAGGGAATGAAAAAACATTTCTAAAAAACAACCAATTAGTTATTTAATCGTAATATTGCGATAGAATAATTAATTATGGGAATAACAAAAACAAAACAGTTTACTGTAAATCAGAATCGTAAGGCTGAATTATACAAAGCTTTGGGGCATCCTGCACGTATTGCAATTATCGAATTTCTAATTAACCACGAGTCTTGTGTTTGTGGAGATATCGTAGATGAATTGCCTTTATCACAATCTACTATTTCACAACATTTAAAAGAGTTAAAGAAATCTGGAATAATAAAAGGGGATATAGAAGGGGTTAAAACCTGTTATTGTATTGATGCTGAAGTTTGGGCCGAGTTAGATGATATCTGTAGATTGTTTATGAGTAGTTATTCTGAAAAAAATAAATGTTGTTAATTTAAAGCTAGAGTTATGAAAACATCAGAAGAATTAAAAGAAGTAGTTAGAGAAAAATATAGTGAAATTGCCAATCAAAGTAAAGAAGAAAATGAAACATCTTGTTGTGGAGCTGGAGAATGTTGTACTGTTGATTATGCTGTTTTTGCTGAAGATTATAGCAAGTTAGGAGGTTACAATGCAGATGCTGACTTAGGTTTAGGTTGCGGAATCCCGACAGAATGTGCTCAAATAAATGAAGGAGATATTGTGTTAGATTTAGGTTCGGGTGCTGGTAACGACTGTTTTGTTGCTCGTGAACTGGTTGGTGAATCGGGTAAAGTAATGGGTGTAGATATGACAGATGTGATGATCGATAAAGCGAGAGAAAATGCAGAGAAACTAAATTTTAATAATGTAGAGTTTAGGAAAGGAGACATTGAAAATTTACCAGTTGGAGGAAATAGAGTTGATGTAGTAATTAGTAATTGCGTGTTAAATTTAGTTCCAGATAAAGAGAAAGCTTTTGCTGAAACATTTCGTGTATTAAAGCCTGGAGGTCACTTTAGTGTAAGTGATGTCGTATTAAAAGGTGATTTGCCAGAGAATTTAAAAAATGATGCTGAGATGTATGCAGGATGTGTTTCTGGAGCAATTCAGTTAGATGATTACGTAAATATTATCAAAGCAACTGGTTTTGAAGATGTTTCTGTGGAGAAAGAAAAAGTAGTGGTTTTACCAGATGAAATTTTGAGTAAGTATTTAAATGATACTGAAATTGCTAATTATCGAAATGGAGATTTCGGGATATTTAGCATCACTGTTTATGGTCAAAAACCATGTTGTGAACCTGATTCAGGGTGTTGCTAGTTTTTAGAGTATGAGAAAATATTTAATAGAATTTATAGGTACTTTTTTTTTGGTATTTGTCGGTTGTGGAGCTATGGTAATAAACAATCGCACCGGTGGAGATATTACTCATGTTGGTGTAGCTATGAGTTGGGGTCTGATAGTAATGGTATTGATTTACGCTATTGGAGATATCTCGGGAGCACATATTAACCCTGCAGTAACTATTGGATTTTGGATTGCTAAACGATTTCCCTTTAAAGAAGTTTTACCATACATTGTAGCTCAACTAGCAGGAGCTTTTGTAGCCATTTTTAGTTTAAAATATCTTTTTCCATTAGATGAAACTTTAGGAGCTAGTTTGCCTGCTGGCACTTGGCATCAATCTTTTATTTTTGAGACTATTCTTACTTTTTTACTCATGTTTATTATTCTAAATGTAACAACTGGAGCAAAAGAAAAAGGTATTATGGCTGGTGCTGCAATAGGAGCAACAGTTGGAATGGAAGCAATGTTTGCAGGTCCAATTTGTGGAGCATCAATGAATCCTGCTCGATCAATTGGGCCAGCAATTGCATCAGGTCATATTGAGCATTTATGGGTCTATATTGTATCAACAATATTGGGAGCAATACTTGCTGTCGCAGCATTCAAATTAACAAGAGAAAAAGAACATATTGCAGAAAATTAAGTGATTTTAATATGAAAAAAGTATTATTTGTCTGTGTTGAAAATTCGTGTAGAAGCCAAATGGCAGAAGCTTTTGGTAAAATACATGGAGAGGGAATCATTGAAGTATACAGCTCAGGTTCTCGTCCTTCTGGAATTGTAAATCCAAAAGCAATAATATCGATGAAAGCTGTTGGATATGATTTAAGTAAGCATTATTCTATTGGTTTGGATAAAATTCCGAAAGTGGAATATGATTATGCGATAACAATGGGGTGTGGAGATGAGTGTCCGATGATAAATGCTGTAAATCGAGAAGATTGGGCTTTACCAGATCCAAAACACATGACGCCAGAGGAATTTAATCAAGTGAGAGATATTATTGAAGCAGAAGTTAAAGATTTAATTTCTAAATTAAATCTTTAAAATTATATTTGGGGCAACACTTGGTAGGATAAATAAAATTATATAATGAAATATAGGTGCTTAACAAATGATGAACTAACTGAGTTAGAAGAAGAGTTTAAACATTTTCTAATTTCGAATAATGTTTATACTGAAGAATGGGAAGAGTTAAATAAAAAGAATGATAAAAAGGTTGAGGAGCTTATAGAGATGTTTAGTGATATCGTTTTAGATAAAGCACTCAAAAACATTAAGTACATGGAACATGTTACTCCCCAAGATATAAAATCTTTTAAATGTGATGAAGATAAAATGACCTTAATAGGTATAGCTTCAAAAAACCAACATATTGATTTCACAAAAGATGACCTGTCAGATTTTAAAGATGAATTAGATATATTTAAAACTACAAAAACATACCATAAAGAAAGAGAATTAGAAGTTTTTGATTTATTACAATCAGGCTGTACTATTATTAATGAAGAGCAGTATAATAAATTAGAAATGGCACATACATATTCTACTAAACAAATAAAGAATTAGTGAGGTTATCTATTTTTATATTGACCCTTTTGGTGAGTTTTAGTTTTGAAGCACAAACTACTAAATCTGTTAGGCTAGCCATTCAGAAAATGGCAGCAGATGATGATTTGAAAAATGCATCTATTAGTTTTTATGCTTTAGATTTAGATTCAGGTAAAGTAATAGCTGGATTAGGCTCTAATAAAAGTTTGGTACCAGCATCAACAATGAAATTGGTTACTACTGCAACAGCATTAGAGCTTTTAGGGCCTGGAAAACGATTTTCTACTCGTGTTAAATATTCTGGAGAAATAGATTCTAATTGTGTGTTAAATGGGAATATATATATAGTTGGCGGGGGAGACCCTTGTTTGGGTTCAGAAAGATTTAAAAAGCATTATGGTGATTTTATTCATAAATGGGCAAATGAAATTATTAAGTTAGGGATTGACTCTATTAATGGCAGAGTAATAGGAGATGCCTCTATATTTAATGAACAAATGATTCCTTCTACATGGATATGGGGAGATTTAGGGAACTACTATGGCGCAGGGCCTTGTGGTTTATCCATTTATGAGAATAAATGTAGTGTAGAACTTAGATCAGGAAAAAAAGGTGATTCAACAGAGGTGACCTGTATTTATCCTTATATACCTAATTTAAAGTTTGATAATTATGTGAAAAGTATGATTACAAAAAAAGATTTATCATACATTTTTGGAGCACCTTATCAAGAAAATAGGATAATTAAAGGAGGAATTCCAACGAATAAGAAAAACTACCTAGTAAGAGGGTCTATTCCTGATCCAGCGTATTTGGCTGCTTTTGAATTAGATATGGAATTAAGACAGTTAGGTGTTAAGTTGGCTAATCCATCAACAACTGTTCGAAAAATAAAATTTGAAACAGGGTCAATAGACAAGACTAAAAAATATGTGATAACAACTACGCGTTCGCCTAAGCTAACTGCCATAATGAATTTAACGAATACGTACAGTGTTAATTTGTATGCAGAACATTTAATGAATCAAATTGGTGTATTTAAATATAGAAGTGGTGATACCGGTTCTGGCACTCAGGCAACAACACTATTTTGGAAAAATGCAGGTTTAGATACTGAAGGAATGTATATTAATGATGGAAGTGGCCTTTCTCGCTTTAATGCAATAACAGCAAAACAATTGGTTGGAATTTTAAAGTATATGAATGAGAGTAAGAATAAAAAATTATTTATCAATTCATTACCTGTAGCTGGTAAATCTGGTACATTAAGAAATGTAGGGAAAGGAACAGCCGCTTCTGGGCGTGTAAAAGCTAAAAGTGGTTATATGACCCGAGTAAGGAGTTATGCTGGTTATGTTACAACTAAAAACAAAAGGAACATAGCTTTTGCCTTAATTGTAAACAATTTTAACTGTACTCCTTATCAAATGAAGAAGAAAATGGAAAAAATAATGATTAAATTGGCTGAAATTGAGAAATAAACTTATTTCTTCTTTTTAGCTTTTGAAACAGGCTTTCCGTTTATAAACTCGCCTAGTATAACTACATCCTTAACTCTTTCGTAGTCTTTTACTGCAATTAACATAGATTTTTCATCATCTCTTCTGATTTTAATTCCAGATTTACTCCCTTTATTTCTTATCTCTAAATAAAATTAACGAAATTTCTGGAAACCAACTTATTTCTCTTTTAACTTTTCAAGTATGTCTCTTTCTTTTTAAATTAAAGTTGCATCTTCGGGTCTTTTAATAGCACCTGA
>JAESUI010000253.1 GCA_016763135.1 Flavobacteriales bacterium | reverse complement strand
TCTTTTCCAATTACGGCAATGTTGTTTTCAGAAATACATGAAGTAACACAAGAACTACATCCTGTACAAGCATTCAAATCAATAGACATACCCCATCTGTGCCCAATATTCTCAACAGGCTGAGCTCCCCACAAATCAAATTCTTTCGTTAACACAGTTACTGCGTTACCGTCTTTATGATCAATTAATGTATGTGCAGGATTAAAATCTTCTTTATTTCCTTTTTTATAAACATCTAATGTAGTCTCTCTAATAATAGCATCACGTCCCATTATTGTTTGATGTACTTGTGTGCACGCCACATAATAATCTGAAACATCAACATCAGTTAACGTAACATTTCCGTAATAGGTAAGTCCATTTTTTGTTGATGCTACTAATGGATAAGCATTTTGCCCAGAAATTTCTTCTTGATTTCCAACCTTTTTACCGTATCCTAATGCTAAACCAACTGTTCCTCTTGCCTGACCAGGTTGTGGAACAACTGGTAAACTTTCTATTGTGTTTTTTCCAACAGTCACGTTTACAACATTCATTGCTTCGCGTTGTCCGAATTGGGTATTGTAACCTTTTTCCTCCATTTCTCTTGGATTCATAGTCACATAATTTTCCCAAGTAATTTTAGTTAGGGGATCTGGCATTTCTTGTAACCAAGGATTATCAGCACCAGAGCCAGCACCTACTGCCATGTTTTGACATAATTCAATCTCTAATGCTCCACCTTTAATTTTAGCAATTGCTTTAGCTGCCTTAGAAATATTACCGTTAAAAATTAATGCTATTTCAGAAGCTGGAACAGAAATTTCAACAACACCATCATGTAGTGTTTTGTTCCAAAAATCTGTAAACATTAAACCTCCAGTCTGAGGGAAAATAATTTCTTCCCAATAATTTTTAATATAATTATGGTAAGATGAATCATTACCAGACCATTTCAAGAAACTTTCCTCAGCTTGTCGAGTATCAAATAATGGAGAGATCGTTGGCTGTCCTAATGAATAATGTCCAACAACAGGATTAGCATCACTCCAAGATTCTAATTGATGGTGAGTAGCTGCAACGTATTTACAAGCAGCAGCTGTATCATTCATTTTAGTAGCGAAACATACTGTGGTTTTTACTTTAGCTAATGCTTTCTTAAAATCATCTCCCATTGTAAATACAGGATCAATCCCACTAATCAATAAAGCATCCACTTTCCCAGCTTTCATTTCTTCAATCAATGACATTATTGCTTCATCACTTCCTTGCTTGGTATTTGAATTTCTATTTAAATCAATTGCCTTATCATAATTACCAAGTTGGTTGTTAATGGCATTTACAATTACTTGAACATTTTTATCGTTTGAACCACAAATTACAATTGAAGCTCCTTTACTTGCTTTTAACGCTTTAGCAGCAACAGCAATTTGTTTATCGTATTTAGTTTTTGATGCAGGAACAGTTCCGCCAACAGCTTTTAATATTCCTGTTAAAATTGCTCCATATTCTGATGGTTTTACAGGTATTCTTACATCTGCATTAGATCCAGTCAAAGACATATTTGCCTCAAACTGAAAGTGCTTAGACATCCACTTATTGTCTGGTTTACGTGCTTCAGCATAACCAGCAATGTAAGTTTGAGTATCTAACCAGTTCCCCATAAAGTCAGCTCCAACACTTACTATCGTTTTTGCTTTTTCAAAATTATAAGTTGGTATTGACCTTTTCCCAAAAGATTCATTATTAGCATCCAATATTCCAGAATAAGACACAGCATCATAAGGTATGACAACACTCATATCCCTTGTCATGCCCTCTTCAGTTTGTTCTGCAACTGGAGTTAATTCTCTAATTGCTTTCAATGCTGATGGACTAATAATTGTATTTGTTAAAACTCTAATGTTTTTAGCCTCAGCTAAATCTTTCATTACCGCTTTATCTAATGATTCCCAATCTGTTTCCTTACCACCAATCATAGGTGCTTTTAAACGATTACCATCATATAAAGAAAGTACAGATGAGTTAATTCTTGCATTAACCGCTCCTTTTGTTAACGTAGATTCTGTATTACCTGTAATAAATATTGGACGACCTTCCCTTGTTTTCACTAAGATAGAAGCATAATCATGTCCATCATAATAAGTCGAAGCATAATAATTTGCTACTCCAGGGGTAATCTCTTCAGGTTTATTTAAATAAGGTATAGCTTTAGTAATAGGCGTATCACATGCTGCTAAAGAAGCTGCTGCGACTCCAAACCCTAAATATTTAAGGAAATCTCTTCTAGTTGTTGTAGCGTCTTCTAATGAATCTTTATCACCTAAAAATTCCTCTACAGGTACATGTTCAGCAAACTCTTTATTACTTGCTTCTAAAAACTGAGGAGTTTCGTTTAATTGTTCTAAACCTTTCCAGTATTTTTTTGAATTAGCCATATTATATCTTAAAGCTTATAAATTCTAATTAATTAATAGTGACATTTAGCACATTCCCAACCGCCTATCTCATCCACTGTCGGCACACCATCACCCAATACTTTTTCTTTAAATTCTGGTGTCATTCTTTTATGCATTTCATCATAGTATCCATTCCCTTCAGTAGAAACAGCTGTTTCTTTATGACACTCTATACACCATTTCATAGTTAACTGAGCATGTTGCTCTACTACATCCATTTCCTCTACAGGACCATGACAAGTTTGACACTTTTGTTTTCCAGCTGTCACATGTTGTTCGTGACTATAATAAACGTGATCTGGCAAGTTGTGTACTTTAATCCATCTAACCGGTGTTGGATTATCACCATACTCTTGAGTTTCTGGATTATAATCTAAATGGTTATATATTTTCTGAATTTCTTCAACCATTGAATATTCTGAACCATTGTACATAAATGTTTTGCCATCAGAACCATCAATTGCTTTATGGCAATTCATACAAACATTTAAAGAAGGTATACCTGACGTTTTACTATGACGTGCACTTGAATGACAATAGTTACAATCTATTTGATTGTCTCCTGCATGAATTTTATGTGAAAATTTAATAGGTTGCTCTGGCTTGTAACCTTGACGTACTCCTATTTGAAAAGCTCCATCCATTAAACTAACCAAACCCCCAAAGAAAAGAACAATTACTATTGCTGCAACAATCCCTTTATTATCTCCCATTAATTTCATGAAGCTACCCCACAAAGTAGTAGGTCCATCATATACTCTACCATCATTCTTAGCTTCCATTTCTCTCATGAAAACCCCTGTTTTGTTTAAGGTAATAATCAAAACAATAAGGAGAAGTATAACAGCGCCAAAAACGTATTTTAATTTTGAATTATCTTCTTCAACAACTTCTCCTCCTCCAGCATCTTCAACAACAGCTACTTCATTAGTGCCTGGATTCGCGATATAAGATAAAATAGCATCAATATCTTCATCGTTTACAGCTTGTGGAGGCATTATTGATTTTTTAAACTCACCAAAAATTGCATTTGCATCTGCATCACCTGAAGCAATTAATTCACCAGAGTTTTTAATCCATTTCCCCAACCATTCTCTATCATATTTATCATTTACACCCTGCAAGCCTGGACCAACAACTACTTTTGTTCCTACATTATGACAAGCAGCACAATTTGCTTTAAATAATTTCTTCCCAACTTCAGCTAAATCACCACCAGAGGCAGCACTCTCCACGACATCTCCTCCTGACACAGAATACCCTTCTGGATTACCAATATAGCTATACACCTCAGCCATCTCTTCATCGGTAAGATTTTGAGGTGGCATAGGTATTTTATTGTTAGCTTCAAAAATAGCGATTGCATCAGCATCACCAGAAGCTATCAATTCTGTTGAATTCTTAGTCCAACTATTTAACCATTCACTTGAATACTTATCATTAATACCTTCCAATCCAGGACCTACAACTTTTTTTGATCCAACACTATGACAAGCAGCACAATTTGCTTTAAATAATTCTTTGCCATCTTGAGAATATGAATCGAGTTGAAAGAACAGAAAAGAGAGACAAAATAAAGACACTCTAAAAAGTGTGCTTGCTTTTGTTAGATTAGTTATCTTGTTCATACTAAATAAGTTACAATTACTTTATGAATTATTTTAAATATACCTTCGTGCAATAGCAAACAAATGTATAAGAATCCCTTGTTTTTACTAAATCTTTTAAAAAAAAATAGCATCAATTTTGTTAATTTAGAATGTTTCTAAATAAGGAATTGTAGAAAACAAAATTTGGTTCATTTTTTGTTTTAAAAAATGTAATTAAGAAATAATGTACTTTTGGAAACCAATTTGAATTTAATCCTTTTATGAAGAAGCTAATATTTGTAATCATTTTAATTTTCTCTATTCAGCTTTTGTTTTCTCAACAAACAGATAATACTGATTCTTTAATAACAATTATAAAAGATAGTAGAATAGAAAAGCTAAACAAAACTTACAAGGATTCATACAAATTAAAAGGATACCGCATTCAAATATATTCTGGCAACAAAAAACAACCTGCAAATCAAGCAAGATCTACTTTTTTAAAAATTTACAGAAAAAAGAAAGCACATATGAAATATGAACAACCTTACTATAAAGTAAGAGTTGGCGATTTTAAAACCAAGCTTGAAGCATTAAAATTTAAAAAAGATTTAACAAAACACTTCCCAAATTGTTTTATTGTTAAAGGCGCAATTGATATAAATGAGATAAACTGTAATTAAAGAATTAGTAATTGAACAAAAAAAAGCCCGATGAAATTCATCGGGCTTTTTTTTGTTTTAAATATATCCTTAAGCTAATTTTTGTTTAACTTCTACCTCTTCATAGGCCTCTACTATATCTCCAATTTTTATATCATTATAGTTTTCGATATTCAATCCACATTCATATCCTTTAGCAACCTCTTTAACATCATCTTTAAATCGTTTTAAAGAACCTAATCCTCCTGTATAAACAACAACTCCTTCCCTGATTAAACGAACCATACTATTTCTATTAATCTTACCATCCTGAACCATACACCCTGCTATTGTACCAACTTTAGATACTTTGAAGATTTCTCTAATTTCAACAGTAGCAACAATTTTCTCCTCAATTTTAGCGGCAAGCATTCCCTCCATCGCATCTTTAATCTCTTCTATAGCAGCATAAATAATAGAATACAATCTAGTGTCTATTTGTTCTGTCTCAGCAGCTCTTCTTGCCTCAGCAGACGGC
>JAESUI010000252.1 GCA_016763135.1 Flavobacteriales bacterium | reverse complement strand
TGGTATATACTACACCACTTGGGCCAATTGCATTTAACGCCAATTATTATGATCGAGATGAAGAATATTGGAGCTTTATGCTTCACTTCGGGTACATCATATTCAATAAAAAGAGTTTAGAATAATCCTTTAATAGGTTAGTTTAAGAAGGGGTAGAAGTATTGACCAAAATACTACTCCAGCTAACATTATAATTAAGGTATATTTTTTCTTAGAAAAAAATCTAGAGGCTATAAAACTACCTACAGGAATTGATATTATTATTGGGGTAATTAATGAAATGCCAACAATTCCGTATTTGTTTTTTATATGAATAAACCGTCTTATTTTTTTTGAGAAAACTTTCTTCTTTTTTTTCTTTTTAAATAATTTGCCAATTATTTTATTTACCCAGTTGCTAAAAAAATAAAAAAAGAAAATCCCAATAAATCCACCAGTAAGAAGGGTGGAAACAATCTCAACATAAGAATAATCAGTAGCTGGCAGTAATAATATACCAACAGCTACAGCGAACTTAGTTGCCGCAATTAGCAGCAATCCAAAAATCTCTAATATTTCTGCTATCCCCATTTATACTTTAGTTCCATATGCTAAATCCCCAGCATCACCTAATCCAGGAATAATATATGATTCGGCCGATAGTTCATTATCTATAGCTCCAACCCATAAAGTGGCATTTCCTGGTATGGTTTTTTTAATGTACTCTATTCCTTGGACACTTGCAATTAATATAACAATATGTAATTTTTTAGGAGTTCCTTTTTCAAGTAAAGATTCATAAGTTAGCGCAACTGAAGCTCCAGATGCGAGCATCGGATCAGATAGTATTACAGTTCTACCTTCTACAGATGGGCTTGCTAAATATTCTGTTTCAATTTCAAAAGAACCATCTGCTTTATGCGCTCTAAAAGCAGAAACAAATGCATTATCAGCGCTATCAAAATAGTTTAATAATCCATTATGTAAAGTGAGCCCTGCCCTTAATATTGTTGCCAATACAGGTTTTTCGTCCATTAACGCAATTTCTGAAACTCCTAGAGGTGTGGTAACACTCTTCTTAGAGTAATTAAAGGTTTTGCTTATTTCATAAGCAAATATTTCTCCCATACGTTCACAATTTCTCCTAAACCGCATAGGATCATTTTGAATATCCACATTTCGGATTTCTGAGATAAACTGATTGAAAATTGAATTGCTCTCTCCTAAATTTATTACTTCCATGGTGTGAAATTATTTACTTATTTCGGAATAAGCGATTCTTTTAACATTTTTTCATAAACTATTTTCCATCCTTTCCAGATTCCTGTATCACTCAAGGATTCATTGTGCCAAACACTAATAAAAGTTCCATCAACGTCTTTAACTTTTTGCATTAGCTTATTTATATGCGCTATCGCTTTTTCTGGACTGGATTCATTATAATATTTATAAGTAGCTTCCATTACAGAAAATGGAAATAGTTGAAGTTTGGTTTCTATTTCAGTATCTAAATCGTAAAAGTAAAAAGGACTACAAATACTTGCTCAAAACCCACTAACTTCAGCATATCCCATGGTGTAATCAGCAACGATATCATTATCAATTAAATTGCGATAGGTGGTGGGCAGGTTTAATTTTAAGAAATGTTGTCGGCTTTTAGAAGTGTTCCGATGTGTTATACTTTGTAATCGATTAATTTCTTTAGTTAATATCTTAATGTTCGTGTTCGAAGCATAGGATGGATGGATACCAACTTCGTAATAATCTGATAGTGATTTTATAAGCGACTGAAAGGATTTATTTTTTACGGGTATATTCTTGTCATTTAACCCATAATCTCCTAGTAAAAAAAAATAAATAGGTAATATGTTATACTCTTTGTGGATGTTTAACTGGTAATCAAAGGTATCATATGGATCATGGCCATTACCAAAGATTACCTTTAACCTTTCAGATAAATCATTGCCTCCTAGTAGAGCCTTGGCTAAGCCTCCTAGCAATCTGATAAAGCCTTTGTGTTTGTATGCAAAAGCATTATCAATGTCTATTGTTGATAGATAAGAAAATGTTCTTTTGGGAAAATGAAAACCATTATGTTCTTCTTCTATTAATGTTGAGATTTTATTTATCCAAGTATTGACTAAAGGTTGGTCAAGAAAATTATTTTGGTAGGCAAGACTTTCAGCTGCTAAAAACCGTTCATGTTGGTCTTTTATGTGTGGTAAATACTCTTCATACCTGCTAATAAGGTAAAAGCTTGCAGCAAAAGGATCAAATGGGAATTCAGAATCTTGTCCAACACTAAAAAAACAGGGGTGCCCGTTAAATTCAAAAGTAGTTATATGTTGTTCTTTAATTCCTGTTTCAAATAATATAGAAGAACTTTGAAAGAAGGTGCCAGATTTTAATCTTGAAGGAGAATAATTGATTTTAACATTATCAGATAGCTCAAATTCTTCAATATTGTCTGTAAAAACAACTTTGCTTAGAAGAACATCTGTAAAAATAGTTTTAAAGATGTACCTTAAACGAGGAGTTAGTTTATGTGAGTAGATTAATATCAACTGTCAACAATCTTTTAAATAATTCCTTTATCAGCAAAGCTAAAGTACTCCTTTTCACCAATAATCAAATGGTCTAAAACAGGAGTGTCGAGCATTACACCAGTTTCTTTTAGCTTTTTTGTTAGTTTAATATCAGTAATACTTGGTTTTAAATTGCCAGAAGGATGATTATGGCAGAGTATAATGGCAGAAGCTAATAATTCAATAGCATGTTTAAAAATTATCTTAATGTCAGCAATGGTACCATCTATTCCTCCTTTACTAATGTTTTCTTTTTTTAGAACTTCATTTTTTTTATTAAGGTAAATTACCCAAAATTCTTCATGAGGTAAATCACTAAGAACGTCTGTAATAATCATATAAGCATCCTTACTTGATTTAATTGAAGCTCTTTTTTCTATACCAGAGTCCTTTCTTCTTCTACCTAATTCAAGTGCAGCAATAATACTAATAGCTTTTGCTTCACCAATACCTCTAAACTTTGTTAAGTCTGCAATAGTAAGTTTACCAAGTTTGTTTAAGTCGTAATTTATTGATGACAATATTTTTTTAGATAATTCAACTGCTGTTTCTTTTTTATTCCCTGAACCAATTAATATTGCAATTAGTTCAGCATCAGACAAGGTGCTTTTACCTTTTAGGTTTAATTTCTCACGAGGTCTATCTTCTTCCGCCCAAGCTTTTATATTTAAGTTCCCACTATGCATGTTGAAATATAAAAATACAAAAAAAGGGAAGCTATATAGCTTCCCTTTAAGAATATAATTAAAAAATTAGGCTTCTGCAGTTGGTCCACCAAAGTTCATTGGAATCCCACCCTGTGGTCCAGGACCAAGATCTTTAATCTTCCCATGGACTGCTTCATATTTTTCAATGTTATCTTGAATGGCATTAATAAGCCTCTTAGCATGTTCAGGAGTCATTAAAACTCTTGATTTGACTTTTGCTTTAGGCATGCCAGGCATAACTTTAATAAAATCAATTACAAATTCAGAATTAGAATGGCTGATAATCGCCAAATTGGAATAAATCCCTTCAGCAATTTCTTCACTCAATTCAATGTTTAATTTATTTTCGTTATTCTCTTCATTCATAACATTAATGTTTATTCTTCTTCAATAATAACTTCATTTTTTGCAGCTATTAATTTGTCATATTCTTCTTTTGACCCAACAATTACCTCTCTAAACTCTCTAAATCCTGTTCCTGCAGGTATTAATTTACCAACAATTACATTTTCTTTAAGACCTTTCAAGTAATCAACTTTACCTTTAACAGCAGCTTCATTTAATACTTTCGTTGTTTCCTGAAAAGAAGCAGCCGAAATGAAACTATCAGTTTGAAGTGATGCTCTTGTAATACCTTGAAGAATTGGACTAGAGGTTGCTGGAATCGCTTCACGAGTTGAAACAACTTTCTTGTCCATTCTTTTCAGTTTAGAATTCTCATCTCGTAATTCACGAGGAGAAACAATCTGACCAGCTTTTTAAGCTTCCGATTCTCCAGCATCTTCAACCACCAACTTATCGTAAATCCAATCATTTTCGTCCATAAAATCTCTTTTATTTACGATAGATTTCTCTAAGTGTTTAGTATCTCCCGGATCTTCAATGTATACTTTACGCATCATTTGTCTAACGATAACCTCAAAGTGTTTATCATTAATCTTTACACCTTGTAATCGGTAAACTTCTTGTACTTCGTTTACAATATATTCTTGAACCATTGTAGGTCCTTTAATTGCTAATATATCTTTAGGAGTAATAGAACCCTCAGATAAAGGAGTACCAGCTTTAACAAAATCATTTTCTTGTACCAAGATGTGTTTTGCTAAGTTAACCAAGTATTTTTTAACTTCTCCAGTCCTTGATTCAACGATAACCTCTCTATTCCCTCTTTTAATTTTTCCAAAAGAAACAATACCATCAATTTCAGTAACTACCGCAGGGTTGGAAGGGTTACGTGCTTCGAATAACTCAGTTACTCTTGGTAAACCACCAGTAATATCTGCTGTACCACCAGAAACTCTAGGAATCTTAACTAAGATGTCTCCACCTTTCATTTTGTCTCCTTCATTTACAATGATATGAGCCCCAACAGGTAAGTTATATGTTCTTAAAACAGTATTCTTACTGTCAACAATAGTCAACACAGGAATCTTCTTTTTATCTTTAATTTCTGAAATTACTTTTTCGGTAAATCCGGTTTGCTCATCAGATTCTTCTTTATAAGTAAGCCCTAATTCAAAGTTCTCGAAAGCAACCTTACCATCTACCTCTGTAAGAATAACAGCATTGTACGGATCCCAATCACAAATTAGAGTTCCTTTTTTAATTTTAGCATTGTTTTTCGTATGGAAATGAGAACCGTAAGGTATGTTTCCAGTTGTTAAAACAACATTAGTTTTAGGGTCAATAATTTTCATTTCAGCAGCTCTACCGATAACTACTTCAATCTCTTCTCCTTTATCATTCTTTGTGGCAATGGTTCTTAATTCAGCAATTTCTAATTTACCATCGTATTTTGCTTCAATGCTAGAAATACCAGTAATTTTAGATGCTGTACCACCAATATGGAATGTTCTTAATGTTAATTGTGTTCCTGGCTCTCCAATAGATTGAGCAGCAATAACTCCAACTGCCTCACCTTTTTGAACTTTTCTACCAGAAGCTAAGTTTCTACCGTAACATTTAGCACAAACTCCTTTCTTTAATTCACAAGTTAATACTGATCTGATTTCTAATTCATCATGTCCAGCTTCTTCAATTGCTAAAGCAATTTCTTCGTTAATTAATTCACCAGCTTCAATAATTAAATCTTCTGTTCCAGGTACATAAACATCATGAACTGATGTTCTACCTAAAATTCTATCAGATAATGGATCAACAATTTCATCGTTGTTTTTAAGTGGAGTAGCAGTTAAACCTCTTAAAGTACCACAATCTTCATCAGTAATTACAACATCTTGTGCAACATCAACCAATCTTCTAGTTAAGTAACCCGCATCTGCAGTTTTAAGTGCTGTATCGGCCAATCCCTTACGTGCACCGTGAGTAGAAATAAAGTACCCTAATACTGAAAGTCCTTCTTTAAAGTTTGCTAAAATTGGATTTTCAATAATTTCTTGTCCACCAGTACTACCAGATTTTTTTGGTTTAGCCATTAATCCCCTCATTCCAGATAACTGACGAATTTGTTCTTTAGAACCCCTCGCACCAGAATCAAACATCATGTATATAGAGTTGAACCCTTGCTGATCATTTTTAAGGTTATTCATTAACGTATTCGTTAATCTAGTATTAGTATGTGTCCAAATATCAATAATTTGGTTGTAACGCTCGTTGTTAGTAATGAACCCCATGTTATAGTTGTTCATTACTTCATCTACTTCTTCATGCGCTTTCTCTACCATTCCGTCTTTTTCTGGCGGGATCATAATATCATCTAAATTAAAGGACAGTCCTCCTTTAAATGCCATATCAAAACCTACTGTTTTAATCTCATCTAAGAATTCAACAGTTCTTGAAGTACCTGTAATTTTAAGGATGTTACCAATAATATCTCTTAACGCTTTTTTAGTTAAAAGTTCATTAACAAACCCAACTTTTTCAGGAACCATTTCGTTAAATATAACTCTACCAGCAGTTGTCTCAATCATAACTTCAACTAATTCGTCTTTTACGACATCTTTAGTTTTCACTTTGATTTTTGCATGAATATCTAATACTCCTTCATTGTTTGCAATAATAACTACTTCTGGAGAGTAGAAAATCATTCCTTCACCTTTTACAATATCTTCTTTAGTTGATGCTTTTTCTTTGGTTAAATAATAAAGACCAAGTACCATATCCTGAGAAGGAAGTGTTAGAGGAGTCCCATTTGCTGGATTCAAAATATTATGAGAAGCCAACATTAATAATTGAGCTTCTAATATTGCTGCATTACCAAGAGGTAAGTGAACAGCCATTTGATCTCCATCAAAATCAGCATTAAATGCTGTACAAACTAATGGGTGTAATCTAATTGCCTTTCCTTCAATTAATTTTGGTTGAAAAGCTTGGATACCTAAACGGTGTAGAGTAGGAGCCCTGTTTAATAATATAGGGTGTCCTCTCAAGATATTTTCTAAAATATCCCAAACGATAGGTTCTTTTTTATCAACTATTTTCTTTGCTGATTTTACTGTTTTAACAATCCCTCTTTCAATTAACTTACGAATAACGAAAGGCTTGTATAATTCAGCAGCCATGTCTTTAGGAATTCCACACTCGTGAAGTTTAAGACTTGGTCCAACAACAATTACAGAACGTGCAGAATAATCAACACGCTTTCCAAGTAAGTTTTGACGGAAACGTCCAGACTTACCTTTTAAACTGTCAGATAAAGATTTTAATGCTCTGTTTGCATCAGTTTTTACAGCACTTGATTTTCTTGAGTTATCAAATAATGCATCAACAGATTCTTGTAACATACGTTTCTCATTACGTAAAATTACATCAGGTGCTTTAATCTCAATCAATCTTTTTAATCTGTTATTTCGAATAATAACTCTTCTATAAAGATCATTTAAATCAGAAGTAGCAAATCTACCACCATCAAGAGGTACCAATGGACGAAGTTCTGGTGGTATTACCGGAACAACTTTAATAACCATCCATTCTGGTCTATTCTCAATTCTTTTGTTTGCAGATCTAAATGATTCAACAACTTGAAGTCTTTTTAAAGCTTCATTTTTACGCTGTTGAGATGTTTCAGTATTCGCTTTATGCCTTAAATCAAAAGATAATGCATCTAAATCCAATCTTTTTAGCAATTCAAAAAGTGCTTCAGCACCCATTTTTGCTATAAATTTATTAGGATCAGTATCATCTAAATATTGATTTTCTTTTGGAAGAGCATCTAATACATCTAAATATTCTTCTTCTGTTAAGAAATCTAAGTATTGAATTTCTTCACCCTCTGCATTTGAAGTTCCAGCAGGGTGTATTACTACATATCTTTCATAATAGATAATAGTATCTAATTTCTTAGTAGGCAAACCTAATAAGTATCCAATTTTATTTGGTAAAGATTTAAAATACCAGATATGAGCAACAGGAACCACTAATGAAATGTGTCCCATTCTTTCTCTTCTTACTTTTTTCTCAGTAACCTCTACACCACATCTATCACATATAATTCCTTTATACCTGATTCTTTTGTATTTCCCACAGTGACATTCCCAATCCTTAATAGGACCAAAAATCCGCTCACAGAATAAACCATCTCTCTCTGGCTTATAGGTTCTATAATTAATTGTTTCAGGTTTTAATACTTCTCCACTAGATCTTTCTAAGATTAATTCTGGAGATGACAAACTAATAGTAATCTTTGAGAAATTACTGCTTGTTTGGTTATTATCGCGCTTAAAAGCCATATTATTTGTGTATTTGAAAGTTCAAATTATAATATTAATTAGTCCATTGTGATGTTAAGAGCTAAACCTCTTAATTCGTGTAACAATACGTTAAACGATTCCGGTATACCAGGTTCTGGCATTGGGTCTCCTTTAACAATTGCTTCATAAGCTTTCGCTCTTCCTTTTACATCATCAGACTTTATTGTTAAGATTTCTCTTAAGATGTGTGCAGCACCAAATGCTTCAAGTGCCCATACTTCCATCTCTCCAAATCTTTGTCCACCAAACTGTGCTTTACCACCTAATGGTTGTTGTGTAATTAAAGAGTATGGCCCGATAGAACGTGCATGCATCTTATCATCTACCATATGCCCTAATTTCAACATGTAAATTACTCCTACAGTTGCTGGTTGATCAAATTTATCACCAGTACCACCATCATATAAGTAAGTTTTACCATATTGTGGCACACCAGCTTCGATACAATAATCATTGATTTCTTCAACTGAAGCACCATCAAAAATTGGTGTAGCAAATTTCTTGTCTAATTTTTGACCAGCCCAACCAAGTACAGTTTCATATACTTGACCAAGGTTCATCCTAGATGGTACACCTAATGGATTTAATACAATATCAACTGGAGTTCCGTCTTCTAGGTAAGGCATATCTTCTTCACGTACAATGTTCGCAACAATACCTTTATTACCATGACGACCCGCCATTTTATCACCAACTTTAAGTTTTCTCTTCTTAGCTAAATAAACTTTAGCCAATTTAATAATACCTTGTGGTAATTCATCTCCAACAGAGATAGCGTATTTTTCTCTTTTATATACTCCTAAATACTCATTAGTTTTAACACTATGATTATGTAGAATTTGTCTTACTTGACTATTTAATTCTTCAGAAGTAGTCCAGTTTTTAGAATCAATAAAGATGAAATCGCTTATTTTTTCTAACACTTTAACTGTAAACTTAGTTCCTTTAGGAATAATGTCTTCGTTGTAATAATTTACTACTCCTTGACATGTTTTTCCGTTAACAACTTTAAATAATTTATCAATTAAAACCCTTTTAAGATCTGCTAGTTGTTTAGCGTAATCTACATCAAGTTTAGCTATTAATTTTTTCTCTTCAGCTCTAACTTCTTTAGTTTTTACAGCTCTTTGAAATAATTTTTTGTTTACAATAACACCTTTTACAGATGGTCTTACTTTTAATGAAGCATCTTTTACATCACCAGCTTTATCACCAAAAATAGCTCTCAATAGTTTTTCTTCTGGTGTTGGATCAGTTTCTCCTTTAGGAGTAATTTTTCCAATTAAAATATCACCTTCTTGAACTACTGCACCAATTCTAATGATTCCGTTTTCATCTAAATCTTTAGTAGCTTCTTCACTAACATTTGGAATATCAGCAGTTAATTCTTCTAATCCTCGTTTAGTGTCTCTTACTTCTGTAGAAAACTCTTCAATATGTATTGAGGTAAAGATGTCATCTTTCACTACTCTTTCTGAAATTACAATTGCATCTTCAAAGTTATAACCTTTCCATGGCATAAATGCTACTTTAAGATTTCTACCTAATGCTAACTCACCATTTTGAGTTGCATAACCTTCACATAAAACTTCATCTTTAAAAACCTTTTGTCCTTTTACTACAATAGGAGATAGGTTTACACAAGTATTTTGATTTGTTTTTTGGAAGTTAGATAGATTGTAGGATTTAGAATCTTCATCAAAGCTAACTAATTGTTCTTCCTTGGTTCTGTTATACCTAATTGTAATTTTACTAGCATCAACATATTCAACAACACCATCAGCCTCGGCATTAATTAATACTCTAGAATCTTGAGCAACTCTTGCTTCTAATCCTGTTCCTACAATAGGTGCTTCAGCATTTAATAAAGGTACTGCCTGACGCATCATGTTAGATCCCATCAACGCTCTATTCGCATCATCATTTTCTAGGAAAGGAATTAATGAAGCTGCAATAGAAGCAATCTGATTAGGTGCTACATCCATTAAAGTTAAATCTTTAGGCTCTGTAATAGGGAATTCACCCTCTAACCTTGATTTAACCGTAGGAGTTAAGAAATTTCCTTTATCATCTACTTTTGCATTTGCTTGAGCAATAATTTTTCCATTTTCTTCTTCAGCACTTAAATAAATTACCTCTTTTTTAAGATTTAATATACCATTCTCTACGTGACGGTAAGGAGTCTCAATAAATCCTAATTTATTCACTTTTGCGTATACACATAATGAAGAAATTAATCCAATATTTGGTCCCTCAGGAGTTTCAATCGGACAAAGTCTTCCGTAGTGTGTATAGTGAACATCTCTTACTTCGAATCCAGCTCTCTCTCTAGATAAACCTCCTGGCCCTAAGGCAGACATTCTTCTTTTGTGAGTAATCTCTGATAATGGATTTGTTTGATCCATAAATTGAGATAATTGGTTGGTACCAAAGAAAGAGTTAATTACTGCTGATAATGTTTTTGCATTAATTAAATCTGAAGGGGTAAACACCTCATTATCTCTAACATTCATTCTCTCTCTAATTGTTCTAGCCATTCTAGCCAAACCAACTCCAAATTGAGAATATAACTGTTCACCAACAGTTCTAATTCTTCTATTACTTAAGTGATCGATATCATCAAGCTCTGC
>JAESUI010000251.1 GCA_016763135.1 Flavobacteriales bacterium | reverse complement strand
TGTTTATTAGAAATATAATAATTAACGACCAAGTAGGATCGAAACTAAATAAATCAGCTAATATAAGTGCAAATAAAGTGTGCCGAATAAGTTCATTAGTAGGTGAACCTGCTGATTTTGTAAGAGCAGGATCAAGCCTTGCTACTGATCGTATCAAAATTGCAGCAACAGCAATTAAACCTACAATACCACAAGTGACACCAAAGTGTAATCCAACAAACATAACAATAATAGTATGAGACACGGCATCACAAACATTATCCATCCGAGCACCAAATTCACTTTTAGCATCTAATTTTATTGCCAGAACACCATCAAGATCATCCATGATATTATTGTATAGTATCAAAGGAATTATATACAGAAAACCATTGTCAGAAAATAGTATTACCAAGGGTAGAACACCAAGAATCGAAACAATGTTTGGGATGTTTTTATAGAGATTTTTTAAAATATTATTCACTAGACTACGACTGATAATGGTTCTTCTGTATATAACATATTCTTTTCGCACTCACGCAAATCTTCCATGGTATCTATTTCGTACCAAAAATCATTATCAAAGTAAACACATTCGAAATTTAGACTACCATCTGCTACCATTTCAGAAAAAACAGCCTCATAATAATCATTTACTTTACCTTCCAAAATCCAAGCATCTAATCTATTACCAACTTGTTTCCACGATTCTAAAGAGAAACTATAAATATTAACCGTCTTAAATTTTGTTTCATTTGTTTCATGTTCACCAAGATTAATCGCGGTTACCTTTCTAGTCAATTCTTTATCAACTGTAATGGTTGTTCCATTCATCCAAGGTAATATATGAGAAACAGCCATTCTATTAGGTAAAAGCATCTCTTCAAGCAAAGAAGGCTTAAAAATCAAATCACTTTCAATTAAAACAAATGATTCCTTCATTTTTTCTCTTGCCATCCATAGTGAGTAGATATTGTTTGTCGTTTTATATAATGGACTTACAATGTACTCTATTGTAATATCTTTGGATATTTTTTTAAGATAATCTCTAATTTGTTGTTCAAATGGCCCAATAACAAGAACTAAGTGTTTAAATTTATAATGATGAAGGGTCTCTACAAGACGTCCTAGAATTTCAATTTCATTAACTACGGTTAAACATTTTGGGGCTTCATTAGTTAAGGGGCTCAAGCGACTTCCTGTACCTGCAGCAAGAACAAGTGCCGTAGTGATTTTTGCTGAGTGCTCAGAGTTCTTCAAATTGTAAATTTCATTCATGTAAATAATAATTTTAATTCATATCAATTCGTATAAGAAGAATCTTATACTTTTAGTCCCAGCAATTGATTGTTAACCTATAAAATAAACGATAGAAACATTATTAGTGTAAACTAATAGTTACTGTTTTTAATATTCTTAATTCTAGTATAAAACGAACTCTTGGTAATTCAGGCAATAAAGCTAGTTAGTTCATTTAATTTTTTTGAGAAATATTATTACGAAGTTACTGAAAATATTTAGAAAAAAGCATCTAAAACTTTTACATCCCTGTTGTTTTTAAGTGTTCTAAAAGAAAAATAAAACTTCCTCGATGAACCAAAGAGACTTCGCATCATTAAATTGATCTGAAAAACAAAAAATATAATTACACTATCAATCCCTGTTAATTTTTTTGTTAATAACAAACAACATTTTTTGCTAATTGTAAGCGTAATAAGCTAACTTTACATGAAAGGTAATGGAAGAAGATTTCAATCAACATAACGAAGAAGACGATTATACAGCATCGTTAAATCGGTTTGAATTAATGCTCAAAAAAAATGAAGAGTATTTTTTTGATGTTGAAGTATTTGAGACTCTAATAGATCACTATCTTGACAAAAGCGATACTGACAAGGCCAAAAAGGCAATTGAAATATCACTATTACAACACCCTACATCTTCTACCTTAAAATTAAAGAAAGCACAATTTTTGGCGGCTATCCACAAGCCAAATAAAGCTTTAGTGATATTAAATACTTTAGAATCCTTAGAACCTTTTAATTCAGAAATTTTCACTATAAAAGCTGCTATACATAGTCAATTAAGACAACACAATAAAGCGATAGAGAGTTTTTACAAAGCTTTAAAATTGATTAGTGATGATTCAGAAAAAGCAAACATCAAAATAAACATTGCTTTTGAATACGAAAACCTAAATCAATTTGATAAAGCCATAGATATCCTTAAAAAATTATTGAGGAAAAATCCAGAAAACGAAACTGTTATTTATGAGTTAGCTTTCTGCTACAACCTCAAAAATGATACTGATGGCAGCATTCAATTTTTTACTGATTTTATAGAAGAGCATCCCTATAGCTTTTCTGCTTGGTATAATTTAGGAGTTGCTTACAATAGGGCTAACCTATTTGAGAAAGCGATAGATGCTTACGACTTTACCATTGCAATTAAAGAAGATTTTGCCTCTGCTTATTTTAATAAAGCCAACTCATTGGCTCTATTGGAAGAGTATAAAAAAGCAATTGATACTTATAAAGAAACTTTTAATTACGAAGAACCTGATGCTACAACCTACTATTACATTGGTGAATGCTATGAAAAAATGGGAGACCCTAAATTAGCATTATCAAACTATTACAAATCAACTAAACTAGATCCTTTTCATGCTGATTCATGGGCAGGAATGGCCGTAATCAATGAAGCAGAAAATAAAAGCCAATCTGCAATATTTTACATTAAAAAAGCCCTAGAATTAGAAAATAACAACTCGGAATATTGGTACATCTATGGTGATATTTTAGCCAAAACTGGGTTATTTGACGAAGCCAATGAAGCATACGATAAAGTAGTAGAATACGATGAAGAAAATGAAGATATTTGGATAGACAAGGCTGAAATTGCAAAAGATTACGAAACCCTAGAAAAAGGTATTATTACCTTATATAAAGGATTAGAAAAACAACCTGAAAATAACTTGATTTATGCAAGATTAGTCGCATATTTGCTGATGAATGGAAAAGTTGATGAAGCTATTCAAAATCTTATCATTCTTTTAACGAATAATAAAGAGCTTTTGTCTGAATTAACTGAGTATTACCCAGAGATTGTCAACTTCCAAAAAGTAATTGATATAATAGAAAATTTTAACGAATAGTAATGAATTTTGAATTACCGCATATCCCAAATAGGGAAAGTTCTCCTCGTGATACAGGGCTAACAATGATGATGGATAAAGGCTTGAGTTGGAGAGAAGCAGAAAACTTTATTGATTCATCCGCACACTTAACCGATTTGGTAAAGTTTGGTTTCGGAACATCATATGTAACTAATGATTTAGAAAAAAAAATTAGCCTATATAAAGAAGCTGGAATCAAAACATATTTTGGAGGAACACTTTTTGAAGCATTCATTGCTAGAGGAATGTTTGATGATTTCCGAAGACTGATGGATAAATTTAAAATGGAAACTTGTGAAGTTTCTGATGGATCTATCGAATTACCACAAGAAAAAAAGTGTGAGTACATTACCGATCTTGCAAAAGATTTTACTGTGTTATCTGAAGTTGGGTCTAAAGAAGAGGGAATTTTTATTAGTCCAGCTAAATGGATTTCTATGATGAATTCTGAACTAGAAGCTGGATCTTGGAAAGTAATTGCAGAAGCACGAGAAAGTGGAAATGTTGGTATTTACAGACCAAATGGAACCGCTCACGTATCTTTGGTTAATAAAATAATTGCTCAAGTTAAAGTCGAGAATATACTTTGGGAAGCCCCTATTAAATCTCAGCAAGTATGGTTTATTAAACAATTTGGTGCTAATGTTAATCT
>JAESUI010000250.1 GCA_016763135.1 Flavobacteriales bacterium | reverse complement strand
GCTTATGGTGATATTAAGTTCTTATACATTTCTCCCGAACGAATAGAAACAGAGCTTTTTAAGGCACGTTACAAAAAAATGACCGTAAACTTAATTGCTGTGGATGAATCTCATTGTATTTCGCAATGGGGTTATGACTTTAGGCCTTCTTATTTAAACATAGCTAATTTAAGAGAACAAAACCCTGATGTTCCTTTTATGGCATTAACAGCCACAGCTACTCCAGAAGTGGTTATTGACATTCAAAAACAATTAAAGTTTAAAGAAGAAAACGCCTTACAAAAAAGTTTTGAGCGTAAGAATTTGGCTTATGCTGTTTTAAAGGAAGAAGATAAGTTAAATCGAATTTTAAAAATCTTAAAAAAGGTTCAAGGTACTTCTGTAATTTACGTTAGGAGTAGAAAAAAAACTAAAGAGATTGCTTTATTCTTGCTAAAAAATGGTGTTTCGGCAGATTTTTACCATGCAGGATTGAGTAATGATGAGCGTACAACAAAGCAAAGCAATTGGATTAATAACATTACCCGAGTAATCGTTTCTACCAATGCTTTTGGCATGGGAATAGATAAGCCAAATGTTCGTTCTGTAATTCATATTGATTTACCAGATTCTTTAGAGGCTTACTTTCAGGAAGCAGGAAGAGGCGGAAGAGATGAGAAAAAAGCTTATGCTATTTTACTTTTTGAAGAAGCTGATCGAATAGATTTAGAAAAACGAATTGTAAATAGTTTCCCTGAAATTGATTTAATTAAACAAGTGTATCAATCATTAGCTAATTACTTTCAAATACCTATTGGCTCTGCATTAAACGAAAGTTATTCGCTAAATATTATTGAGTTTAGTCAGCAATACAATTTACAAGTTTATACTGTTTTTAATTGTCTAAAATTTTTAGAAAAAGAAGGTTATCTCATTTTATCAGAATCGAATTACAACGCTTCTCGAATTAAATTTGAAATAAGTAAAGAAGCACTTTACGAGTTTCAAGTAAAAAACAACAAGTTCGATTTATTCATAAAAACCATTTTAAGATCTTACGCTGGACTGTTTGAAAATTTCTCAAAAATTGATGAATTTGAAATTGCAAAGAGAATGAGAACTAGCAAAGAAAAGGTAACCAAAGCGTTACAATACTTAAGTAATCTAGAGATAATTAGTTACTTAGAACAAACTAATCAGCCTCAGCTTACCTACTTAACTGAGCGTTTAGACATTAAAGATGTAAAAATTTCTCCTAAACATTATCACGACAGAAAAGAAATTGCCATTAAAAAAATGGAGAGCGTTATTTATTTTGCTACAGCAAAACATAAATGCAGAAGCGAAATTCTATTAAGTTATTTTGGAGAAAAAGACATTTACCGTTGTGGTGTTTGTGATGTTTGCTTAGAAAGAAATAAACTCGAATTAAGTGATCTTGAATTTAGTTCAGTTTCTGACCAAGTAAAGAAAATAGTACAAGAAGAACAACTACCAATTACACAGGTCATAAATAAAATTACAGGTGTTAGAGACGATAAAACTATAAAAGTAATACAATGGTTAATGGAAAATGACAAGCTAATATCTAACGAAGAAAATCTATTGGAATGGAGAAAATAGTATGGCAAACAAAAGCATTTAAGGACTTAAGTGTTGATGAATATTTTGAAATAATTCACCTCAGAACAGCCATTTTTGTAGTGGAGCAAGATTGCCCTTACCAAGAAGTTGATGAAAAAGATAGGCAATCATTTCATTTGTTTGGTAGAGCAGAAAATGGAGAAGTAATAGCAGTTACTAGAATTTTACCTCAAGGTGTTTCTTACAATGAAATTTCTGTTGGAAGAGTTGCTCTTAAAAAGGAATACAGAGGAAAAGGGATTGCTGATGAACTCATGAAGGAGTCATTTAAATTCATTGAAAATGAGTTTGGGAAACAAGCTATTAGAATTTCTGCTCAAGAATACCTATTAAATTATTACAGCAAACACGGTTTTAAACAAGTTGGCGAAGGGTATTTAGAGGATGATATCCCCCATATTGAGATGTTTACTAAATTGGAATAATTATTAATTTCTTAATCCTTTTTATTGGACCAGGACAAAAACTTTGATGACAATCAATGCACCTAGCAACTAATTGATTAAAACCTTCTACTCTATCTTTGGTGTTTTCTTGTAGGGCTTTTGCTTGATTAATTAGCAAATCATTAAAGGCTTTAAACTCAGGTGTCTTCACTGTTGAATCTGTTGGAATTGCAGCATGAACTCGTTGTAACTCAGTAATAAATTCATCAGAAATAGTTCCTTCATTGCTTACAATTAATTGCTTAATTGAATCTGCATCTAAATACATTTGACGCATCAACAAAGCCAATTCACTGTCTCCATTTGGGTTAACAACTGTTTCGACTTCGCAACTCTCTTCTACTTGAGCTTCTTCAGAATTACAAGCAAAAAAAAGGGATGCTAAAAAGCACCCCATTATTAATTTTTTCAGATTACTTTTCATCTCTAATAATAACTCCAATTGCTTCAAAAGCATAATTAAATTCTGGTTCAATAATAGCATCGATAACATCTTGAGATTCTCCTGCATCCTGAGCGTAATGTTTTAATGTAGCTACATCAGTTGTATCCATAGTTGCAACACCTTGTACAATTGCTTTTTTACCAGCAGCATCTTTAGGTACAAAAAATTCATAGTCTTTAAACGTCACTCTCATACTTTTTTCATCACCTAAGTCTAACACCATCCAACAACCTTTTTTAGCACACACCTCAGCGATAGGAGCTATTAATTTTATTTCAAGAGATTGAATTTCCTCAAATTGCTCTAAAAATTCTGTTGCAGTATATGAACCTTCGCCAGTAATTTCTTCACCATGAAATGTTTCAGGTTCTATCTCAACTATTTCTTCTACAATTTGCTCTGTTACTTCTTCTGCTGGTTGTTCAGTATTACCACAAGCAAATAAAAACATTGCGATTGCTATAAATAATATCTTTTTCATCTTTTTTATTTTTAATTGAGCGGTAAATGTAATTTTTTATTCAGAGATATAGTACATTTTCGTAATTTGGAATCCATTTAAATAAGAAGTTATGATTGATACGACACAAAAAGAAAAGTTTAATTTATCTAAAGATGTAATCTACCTCAACACAGCTTATTCAGCACCATTATCTAAAGAAGCTGAACAAATTGGTATTGAAGCACTTTCTAAAAAATGTAGACCAAATGAATACAATGGTTCTGATTTTTTTGAGCCGGTTGAAAAATTAAAAACGCTGTTTGCTCAATTAATTGATGTTCCCAACCCTCAAAACATAGCAATAATCCCTTCTGTTTCTTATGGAATTGCAACTGTAGCCAGCAATGTTTGTTTAAATGAAGGTGATGAAATTATAGTTATTGGAGAGCAATTCCCTAGTAATATTTATTCATGGAAAAGAGTTGCAGATAAATCCAATTCAACAATTATAACTGTTTCTGCACCAGAGACAACAAGTAACAGAGGTCAACTTTGGAATGAAAGTATATTAAATGCTATTAACGAAAATACTGCTGTAATTTCTATACCTAATGTTCATTGGGCAGACGGTACAATTTTTAACCTAAAAGCCATTAGAGAAAAAGCTACAGCAAATAATGCTTTACTCATTATTGACGGAACGCAATCAATTGGTGCAATGCCATTTTCTGTTGAAGAAATAAAACCAGATGCTGTAATTTGTGCTGGCTACAAATGGTTAATGGGGCCTTATTCATTAGGACTAGCTTATTATGGAGAATATTTTAATAATGGAATTCCTATTGAAGAGAAT
>JAESUI010000249.1 GCA_016763135.1 Flavobacteriales bacterium | reverse complement strand
CTTCACTAAAAGGAACAACATCATAATGTTCTACTATTTTTTGAAACAATAATATTGTTACTAAGCCTCTTGGAGCAATAAGCATTTGAGGAAAAATAGTACTCTTAATAAATACTTTTAAGTTTAATGCTCGGGTTAAGAAAATAACTAGCATCACCAAACATGCAATAATTATTGGTTCTGGATGAAACAACCCATCTAAATTCATTGTTAATCCAAACACCACAAAAAAGAAAGTTCTAATTAAAAAGGACGATTCGTTAGTAATAATGACAAATTCGTGTCTGATTTCCTTTACTTTTTCCTTGTTAATCAGTTTGCTTAAAAACCCTCTAAAAAAGACGTGAGTATTGTTTAGTACCAAACCAAATATTAATATAATAATCAACGCTGAATAATGGAAATACTCTCCTATTGAGAATAATAATGCCAGTATTGCCAAAAACAAAAAGAACTTAATTTCTGTTTTAATTTTAAGAAACACATACACCAATAAATAACTTAACAACACAGAAACTCCAACTGAGATTAAGATATTCCAAGAAATTGCTTCAACATAAGTTTGGCCAACGTGAGGTTCTATTATCCAAAATTCAAAGAGCATAATCCCAAATATATCAGACAAGGTAGCTTCTAAAATCATGAACTCTTTTTTACGAGGAATTAACGTATGCACACTCGGTATTACAATTGCACTACTCACTACTGATAGTGGTATGGCATAGAAAAATGCAGTCATAAAATCTACCGACTGAGTAAAGTATAAAATACAAGCAATTAAAACGTTGGTTACTCCCAAAATGATAACAGAAGTAGCAAAAGCAGCTAATATCGTTTTGATTTTATTTCGATGTATTTTGATATCCAATGCACCTTCCAATACAATCATCATCAACCCAACAATACCCAACAATCCTAAATGCTGCGTTAAGTCTGGAACTTCCATACCCATTGATTTAACTGCAAACTGAGCTCCAACACCTGTTCCAATTAAAAAAATAACTGAAGGTATTTTAGTCCATTTAGAAATTTGAGTAAAAATGTAGGAAAACACAATTAACAAACTGGCTAAAATGATAACTACATAAGGATTATCCATAAAATATTAAAATTTGTTACTCTCCAAATATAAGAATTAGCTGCTTGATTTTGTAACCGTAATTCAGTATATTTCGTTTAAGAATTAATAATAAAAGAAAGACAAAGTGACGAATCAAAATACAGAATCAAATTTTGACATAAATACTTCAGGAACTAGCATCAAACTATCATTAAAGCAGTTGTTGTCTCTTGCTGTAACTCTAGCAATAGGTATTACTATTACATGTGTGATATATAATATATTGTCACAAAAAGATAAAGAAACTCAATTTTTACATTTTGAATCAACCTCAAAAGACCTTACAGCCGCAATTGAAAAAGAAATTACCTCTAATCTTGAAGCTCTAATTTCAATTAATTCCCTTTATTCTGTAACTGATTCTGTTTCAAGAACTCAATTTAAAGAGTTCAACTATTCAATTTTAAAAGGCACAAAAAGTATTCAGGCACTCGAATGGATCCCTCTCGTAAAAGAAAAAGATAAATACTTTTATGAATCAATGGCTCACAATGACGGCTTAATCCAATTTCAGATCACTGAAAAAATAAGTGGAAAAATGGCACCTGTAAATAGTCGCAAAGAGTATTATCCTGTATTTTATGTTGAGCCATTAATTGGCAATGAAAAGGCACTCGGATTTGATCTTGCATCGAACCCAACAAGGCTTGCTGCTCTACATAAAGCAATAAAAACTAATGACTTAGTTACTACTTCAAGAATTACGTTGGTTCAGGAAAAAGAACAACAAAAGGGAATATTGGTATTTTGTCCAATTAAAAAGCAGGGAGAATTTATAGGCTTCAGTTTAGGAGTATATAGAATTAAAGGTTTAATTAGCCAAGCTATCGGCAAATTAACTTCTGAAGAATGTAATATAACTCTTTTTGATCTTTCAGCAGAAGAGGGCAATCAGTTATTAGCACAACTAAATGAAAATAATTCTGCTCTTTTGCCCGATACAGCTAGATTCTATACACCTAATGGAATAAGCTATCAAGAAGTAATCAATGTGGCAGATAGAAAATGGCTAATATTAATTACTCCTACACAAATTTATATCAACTCACATTCGCGTTCTTCTAATTTGATTTTAATTATATGCATCATTCTTTCTTTTGTCATTTCTTATTACCTCTTTCGAATTTTTAGAACAATTAACAAACGAAAATTATATAAAGAAATCCTTGAATCAAAAATAAGAGACAGAACTAAAGATTTATCAGATTATAAAACCGCCTTAGATGCATCATCAATTGTTGCTATTACAGATACTAAAGGCGATATCATATCTGTAAATGATACTTTTTGTGAAATTTCTAAATATTCAGAAAAAGAGTTAATTGGACAAAATCAAAGAATTGTGAATTCTGGTTTTCATCCGAAAGAATTCTGGAAAGAAATGTGGGTAACAATAGGTAAAGGAAAAATATGGAAAGGTGAAATTAAAAATAAAGCGAAAGATGGAAGCTATTATTGGGTAGCTACTACTATAATTCCTTTTATAGGTAAGAACAATAAACCATATCAATATTTAGCTATTCGAACAGACATTACTCAACAAAAAAGTGCTGAACAAAAATTATTACATTCAATTATTTCATCTCAAGAAGAAACATTAGACAATGCTTCAGAAGCTCTTCATGAAGGACTGGCCCAACAGTTGGCGGGATTAAATTTCCATATAAAGGCAATTGAATCAAGTATAGAGGCTAGCCAGGATGACGACTTAAAAGATAGCTTTTCTCTAATTAAAAAATATGTTCTCGAAAGCATCAAAACTACCCGATCCATTTCTTCGGATTTAATACCAAGATCTTTAACTGACAAAGGATTAGTCCCAGCTATCAATCAATATATTTTAGAAATAAAAAACAAGATAAGTTTTGAAATAGAATTTAAAAACAACTTAGAAAAGGTAATTGAAAAAGATATTGAAATCACTATTTATCGAGCGGTTGAGTTATTCTTAAAAACTACCCAAGAAATTAAAGGTATCACTAAAATTTTCATCGAATTAACTGATACTCCATCCCTCCAAGTAAACTTTAAATTCTCAGGAAATCCATCTCTCTTCTTAATTAAGAAAAATGAAATAAAAGCGATTCAGAAACGAATTGAGCTCCTTGAAGGTAAAATCGTTATTCATCAAAATAGTACAAAAAAATCAACAATTATCTCAATAACTTTTTAGCAAAGAACTTACTAATAAGACCTGTATTTCTCTTGATTAACCCAGAGACTAAATAATCTCATCTTTACACAAAACATCCTAAACTATTTCAAAAACCTGTTTATCTACAATAGGGTTCAGCAATTCAATAGCCTCAGTAACATTATTTACGTTTTCAAAAACTAAGGTTAGTTTATCGTTACGTTCTTTCATTTTACAGGTATAAGGATTTTCTTGAATGTATTTTAACACCTTTGTAAATTTAGATGACTGGTAATATGGTGATTCTTGGTTGGCAATAAAATAGCCAATTAACTTTTTCTGTTTTAGCACCGATTTTTCTAACCCAACATTTTTGGCGACCCATCTTAGCTTAATCGCATTAAATAATTCTTGTGTAGATTTTGGTATTTCTCCAAAACGGTCAATCAATTGCTCTTTAAGTTCATCCAATTTTTCTTCAGATTCAGCATTATCCAAATCTCTGTAAATAGCTAACCTTTCCCCTATATTGGTAATATATTTATCTGGTATCATTATTTCCAAGTCGGTTTCCAACTGACAATCGCGCACAAAATCTTTATCTTTTAATTCTTCGGCATATAAGGTTTTAAATTCTTTCTCTTTTAACTCATCAATGGCTTCTTGTAATATTTTTTGATACATATCAAAGCCTATTTCAGAAATAAAACCACTTTGTTCTGCTCCTAATAAATTACCTGCCCCTCTTATATCTAAATCACGCATTGCAATCTGAAACCCGCTTCCTAAATCTGAGAATTGCTCAATGGCTGTTAACCTTTTCCTTGCTTCTGGAGTTAAATTATGCATAGGTGGAGTTATTAAATAACAGAATGCTTTTTTGTTTGAACGACCCACTCTACCCCGCATTTGATGTAAATCGCTTAATCCAAAATGATTGGCATTATTAATAATTATGGTATTCGCATTGGGAATATCCAACCCAGATTCTATAATAGTTGTAGCTACCATTACATCATATTCTCCCTCTACAAAAGCCATCATTTTTTGCTCCAACTCATCACCTTTCATTTGCCCATGAGCAATTAATACTTTTACATCTGGACAAAGGCGTTGTACCATTCCTGCAACTTCTTTTATATTTTCTATTCTATTGTTAACGATAAAAACCTGTCCACCCCTTGTGGTTTCATAAATTACCGCATCACGAATAACTTCTTCGCTAAATGTCATTATCTTAGTTTCTATTGGCTGTCGGTTAGGTGGTGGAGTAGTAATGTTACTCATATCTCTGGCCGCCATAAGCGAAAATTGCAAGGTTCTTGAATTGGTGTTGCTGTTAATGTTAACGTATCTACATTTACTTTAAATGTTTTCAATTTGTCTTTTACCGAAACACCAAACT
>JAESUI010000248.1 GCA_016763135.1 Flavobacteriales bacterium | reverse complement strand
TTCTACAAGCTTGATAGAGCATTCTCCAAACGTTATTATCATTGTGGTGAGTAACCCAATGGACACGATGACTTATTTAGCTCATAAAGCTACTGGTTTACCAAGAAATAGAATTATTGGAATGGGTGGTGCATTAGATAGTGCTCGTTTTAAATACAGATTAAGTGAAGCATTAGATTGTCCTGCTTCTGATGTAGATGGGATGGTAATTGGTGGGCATAGCGATACAGGTATGGTTCCATTAATTGGACAAGCAACAAGAAATAGCGTTCCAGTTTCAGAATTTTTATCTGATGATAGAATGTCTGAATTAGTTGAGGCTACCAAAGTTGGTGGAGCTACACTATCAGGTTTGTTAGGTACAAGTGCGTGGTATGCTCCTGGAGCAGCAGTTTCGGCTTTAGTACAAGCAATAGCACAAGATTCTAAAAAGATGTTCCCTTGTTCAGCATTGTTAGAAGGAGAATATGGTTTAAATGATTTATCAATAGGTGTTCCTTGTATTTTAGGTAAAAATGGTATTGAGAAAATTGTTGAAATTAAATTGTCTGATGCAGAAAAAGCGAAACTAATAGAAAGTGCTGAAGGAGTTAAGAAAACTAATGCGTTATTAGATAGTATTTTAGCTTAGTTCTATTCAAAATATTTTACTAAAAGAATGCCAGATTTATTCTGGCATTCTTTTTAATCCATACTCTATGAAGACAATAATTCCATTAACCATATTTCCGATTGAAAATGATGGTTTCCATGTAAAGGTTAGTATAATGATAAATGGAAAAGAAGCGAGTATGATCTTAGATACTGGAGCTTCAAGAACAGTGTTTGATGAAACAAGAATAATGGAATTTGTAGATGATAATCATATTGAAGACCATGATAGACTTTCTTCTGGTTTGGGGACCAATTCCATGACAAGCAAAAAAGTGTTAATAGGCAAAATCCAAATAGGAGAAATAGAGATTGTAGGTTATGATGCTACTATTTTAGATTTACAGCATGTAAACCAATCTTATGAAAAACTAGAGCTAGAACCTGTTGAAGGTGTTTTAGGTGGCGATATACTAAATGATTATAACGCGGTAATTGATTATGCTAATAAAGAGTTGATTTTGATTAGTTAGCGTTACTCTTTAATAACCTTATAAACCTTACTTCCAGTGTTATTAGAGAATTTAACTAAATAAATTCCTTTTGCATAACTGTTTAAATTTAGCGTAATCTTTTTTGTTGTAACCCTTTGGTTGTAAATGGTTTTTCCGAGTAAGTCAATTACACTAATCTTTGCATTATGTAAATCATTAATCCCTAAATCTATATGAATTAATCCATTGGTTGGGTTAGGATAAATACTTAATTCAGCAACAATATTATTTTCTTTAATAGTAACAGGGGCTGCGGTGTCTCCTTTGTAAAAAGCTACACCTCCAGAATAATTACCAACTAACATGTCTAATTTCCCATCATTGTTAACTTCGGCTGTAGTAATGTAGGAATTAATCCCTTCCCAGATATCTAAATATGAACTATCCGTAGAGAATTTCCCATTAAGATTACCATCAATGTCTCCAAATTTATAAATGAAACCATTTTGTGCTCCAGAGTATAAAATGGTAGTACCTGCACTATCAATTATAACGGGATTACTATTTCCATTAAAATCATAAAATCTTCTTGTAGTAATTTTACCTAAAGAGTCTGTTGTTAAACTAAAGTTAGGAACTGAGCTAGTTCCAACATTTCTGTAATAAGAAAACGTACCTAATTTTTTACCTATAATAAGGTCTAATAAATTGTCATTATTCAGGTCATACAATAAAGGAGTCGCATTAGCACCAACATCTACGCCTAAGTATTCAGGGTTTGTTATACTAAAAACTGCGGGGTTTCCAGCGCCAGCCGTATTGGTAAAATAATGTATAAAACCATTATAATCTCCTAATATCATGTCTAAATAATTATCGCCATCTAAATCACCAAAAGTAGGAGAGAGGCCTAAAGTTGGTCTACTTCCTGCAATATCTAAATTCATTGTGGATATATTTGCATAATCGGTATCTATTAGTTGGTAAGATGGGTTACTTGTAGTTCCTATATTTTCATATAACCATAACCCAGATTGATACAATAAAGCACCAACTGAAGGGTCATAAATCCCATAACTACCAACAATAATATCCATTAACCCATCTGAATTGTAGTCGAAAAATACGGGGTGAGCTCCTTCTCCAACTTCAATCATACCATCTTGTACAAAAGCATTGTTTGTGTAAACAAAATCAGGGTTATTGGTGGCATTATTGTTTTTGTAATACCAAACATTATCACTGTTTTTACAGCCATTATAGCAATTGGGAGCAGCAATTAAATCCTTAACATTATCATTATTTACATCAAAATAATATCCTGCAGGAAAAATTTCAATATCAGTTGCAAGTGTAGAGTTGTTGTTTTGGGGAAATAGTGAATCCTGAGCAGTTACTAATGATTCTGTTAAATTAGGACTTGAGTCAGAGTTAGTAAGCATAGTGAAATTGCTAAAAGAAATATCACCCAATACAAGTTCTTTACTATTGTTAGCATCCATATCTAAAGTAAAAAGTGTTGATCCAGAATGTTTGTTTCCGCCACTTAGTTTTTCTGGATTGTTAATGTTAACACTACAGGAATCGTAGAGTGTAACACTATTATTACTTTGGTTTTCTTTAAAAAATCCCCAGCATTTATTTGTTAGCTGAAAATCTAAACTATCACAAGTGCCGTATCGTTCCATCGATAAATTTTTATGATATTCAACATAAGAACCTAATATACTGAATGTTAATACGTCTAAATCTCCGTCTCCATCAATATCATCAATAGCGGGTATATCTGTCGAGCTGATATATATATTGATAAATTGGGGACCTCCTGTGGGGTTGCTAGGACTGACAATACTATCTGGATTGTAATCTGAATGAACTAAGCTTGTATCTAATTCAAAGCTAAGTTGACTAATTGATGTATTTCTATAAGCAGCCATTCCGCCTCCCGAGTAAGTGAGAATATCAATTTTACCATCACAATTATAGTCTCTAAGTAAAACCCAATCATGCATTCCTTGAGGGAAGTATTGAATAAAAGAAGGGTCGTGTTTGTAGCTTACTTCGTTTGTTTCTCCAGAATTAATGAATGTTGAAATTCGGTTTCCTGTCCTATCAAACACAAATAAATCTTTAATTCCATCTAAATTAAGATCAATTTCAGAAAATTGAACAGAATTAAATCCACCAGCCCAAGGATTTTTTAATGTATCTCCATTTGTTTTTAATACAATAATCTCATCCTCTCGAGTAAAGTTTACTTGACCAAAAACTTGAGTAGACAACAAGGTTATAAGGGTAAGTGTTACAGTAATTCTTGTTTTAAAATTCATATATAACAATCGTTTTTATAGTTGTTAATGTCGTTTATAAAATTACAGCTTTTATTCGACTTATATTATAACCAAAAGTTATTATAAATTCTATTGATAAATCGTATTTGAAATTATATATTTGCAGGCTTATAAAAATTACGAAGAATAATATTAAAAAAATGCAAAACAAAGGACTATTAACAGCGTTTACAATACTTTTTGCAATAGCGGCTTTTTTCTCGCTATCATTAACATGGTTTGCAACAGGAGTAGAGAGCGATGCAAAAGAATACGCGGAAGAATATGCAATAGCATATGAGAAAACTAATGCTGATTCAAAATTCACAAAATTAGATTCAGTTGAATATGCTTATTTAGATTCAATGACATCTGTAAAGATTTATCCTTTAATAGGATATACTTATGGTGAATTAAGAACTAAAATGTTAAATCTTGGATTGGATTTAAAGGGTGGTATGAATGTTACTCTTGAGGTTCAGGTTGAAGAAGTTGTAAAAGCATTGTCATCTTATAGTAAAGATCAAGCTTTTAATACTGCAATTAGAGATGCTAAGAAATTACAGCAACAATCAAATGAAGAGTTTGTTACATTGTTTGGAGAAGCTTATCAAAAAGCAAATCCGAATAGTCAGTTAGCTGCTATTTTTTATACTTTAGATAATAAAGATAATTTATCACCAACGGCAACTAACGAAGAAGTTTTAACATTTATTAGGGACGAAGCTAATGATGCAATTGATCGATCTTTTAATGTAATTAGAACAAGAATAGGATTATTTGGTTCAGCTCAGCCAAACATACAACGTTTAACAGGTTCTGACAGAATCTTAGTTGAACTTCCTGGTGTAAAAAACAAAGAAAGAGTTCGTAGCTTATTACAAGGTACAGCTAAATTAGAATTTTGGTTAACATGGGAGAACAAAGATGTTTATCCGATGATGGAGCAAGCTGATATTAAGCTTGGAAAAGTATTACAAGGAATAGTAGAAGAAGTTAAAGATACAACAGTTAATGATACTAATACAACGGAAGAAGTATTGGTTGTAGAGCTTGACACTACTATAAATGATACTACAACAGAAGCTGCTGAGGATATTTTTGCTGCAGTAAATGCTGATGTTAAAGATACGAATGATACTAATGGGAGTTTAGCAGCTGCTAAACCAGGTCAACAAACTGCAGAAGATTATGCGAAAGAACATCCTCTATTTGCAGTAATGCGTCCAGCAATTTTTCAAAATCCAGAGACTCAACAGTATGAGTACGGTAGAGGTCCGGTTGTTGGTTATGTTGCTATTTCGGATACGGATAAAGTAAATAAATACTTAGCAATGAAAGAAGTTCAATCCTTCTTTCCTCCAAGGTTAAAATTCTTATGGACTGCTAAGCCTTATGATAAAGAAGGTAAATTTTTACAACTTTTAGCAATTAAGATAGATAATAGAGATGGTAAAGCTGCTTTAGAAGGAGATGTAATTGTTGATGCTTCCCAACAGTTTGATCAAATTACTGGTTCTCCAGAAATTTCTATGACAATGAATGGTGAAGGGGCTAATAAATGGAAAATTTTAACTGGTGGTCATGTTGGAGAGTCAATAGCTATTGCACTTGATAATTATGTTTATAGTTTCCCAACTGTTAATGGAGAAATTGCAGGTGGTCAGTCAAGTATTTCTGGGAATTTTGAAATAGAAGAAGCAAGATTAATTGCAAATATTTTAAAAGCGGGTAAATTACCTGCTCCTGCTAGAATTGTTGAAGATGCAATCGTTGGACCAACATTAGGGAAAGAGTCAATTAATAAAGGAATGATGTCGTTTATTGTGGCTTTATTAATAGTTCTTGCATACATGGTATTTTATTACTCGAAAGCAGGTATTGCTGCGGTAATTGCATTAATGGCTAATATGTTCTTTATTTTCGGAATATTAGCTTCAATGCCATCATTAGTAGCATTAACATTGCCAGGTATAGCAGGTATAATACTTACTATTGGTATGTCGGTAGATGCTAATGTACTTATCTTTGAAAGAATTAGGGAGGAAATTTCAGCAGGTAAAGGAATCCGATTAGCTGTTTCCGATGGATATAAATTTGCTTACTCATCAATTATTGATGCCAACGTAACTACCTTATTAACGGGTGTTGTTCTTTGGTTCTTTGGAACTGGTCCTGTTGAAGGATTTGCTAAAACATTGGTAATAGGTATTTTTACTTCTTTATTTACAGCGATATTTATAACGCGATTAATTTTTGAATTCCAATTAAACAGGAATAAAAACCTTTCTTTTTCAACAAAATTAACAGAAGGAGCATTTAAGAATATCAATTTCGGTTTCATTAAGAATAGAAAAAAATTCTATATTATTTCTGGGATTATTATTCTTGCAGGTGTTGGCTCATTAGTAACAAAAGGGCTACAGAAAGGAGTTGATTTTAAAGGAGGAAGATCTTATACAATTAGATTTGACAATGCTGTTTCTACTGTAGATATTGCAAGTAGTTTAGAAGGACTTTTTGAAGGAGCTCCAGAAGTGAAAACATTTGGAGGAGACAATCAAGTTAAGGTCGTTACATCATATCTAATTGACAGTCAAGAAGAGGGTGCAGATGACATTGTTGAGACTAAATTATACGAAGGATTATCTACTGTTTTAGGTAAAGGTGTGGATAAAGAACAATTTATGGAGAATCATTTAATGAGTTCTCAGAAAGTTGGACCAACTATAGCTGATGATATGATTAGAGACTCACTTTATTCAATCATTTTTTCATTATTGATTATTTTCTTATACATCGTATTTAGGTTTAAGAAATGGCAATATGGTATAGGAGCTTTATTAGCATTGTTCCATGATGTATTAATAGTACTTTCATTATTCTCCTTATTGTATGGGGTGTTACCATTCTCTTTAGAGGTAGATCAAGCATTTATTGCTGCTCTATTAACAGTGGTAGGTTATTCTATTAATGATACGGTGGTAGTGTTTGATAGAATTAGAGAATTCTTAGGGTTACATAAGAAACAAGAAATGGGAGATGTTATTAATAATGCATTAAATAGTACACTTAGTAGAACAGTAAATACTTCATTAAGTACAATTTTTGTATTAGCCATGATTTTCTTCTTTGGTGGTGAAGTGATTAGAGGTTTCTCTTTTGCATTATTAATTGGTGTAATAGTTGGAACATATTCTTCTTTATGTATTGCATCACCAGTGATGTATGACTTTGCAAACAAGAAGTCTAAGAAAAACTAAATAATATTTATGTTATTGAAAAGCCTTTCCAATTTTGGAAAGGCTTTTTTAGTAAATTTGTTTTTTTATTAAAGGATTAGAATGAATTACGTTTTATTATTCGGAATGCCAGGAGGTGGAGAATTATTTTTTATAGTTCTTATTATCATTATGTTGTTTGGGTCTAAAAAGATACCTGAATTAGCTCGTGGTTTAGGAAAAGGCCTGCGTGAGATTAAAAATGCAACTGGTGATATTCAAAGAGAAATAAGAGAAGGTGCAAAAGATATAAATTCTGTAAAAGATAGTGTTGATGTAGAAAAGCAGGTGAAGGATTTGATTAAGAAAGAAACTGAGCCTAAAGAGACTGAATCTGTTGAAGAAGAAAGTGCCAAAGAAGAAACTAAAGAAGAAAGTACTCCAAAGCCAGAAACAATACAGCGGAGAAGTCCATACACTTCAGAAGACTCCCAAAATTCTACAGAAAACTTATAAATGGAATATGTTTTACTAATAGGAGGCCTTATTATATTAATAATAGCCGGAGAATTATTAGTAAGAGGGGCTGTAGGAGTAGCCATGAAGTTTAATATACCAACGTTAGTTATTGGTATGACTATCGTTTCTTTTGGAACATCTGTCCCGGAATTGTTAGTTAGTTTACAGGCCGCATTAGATGGGCATCCAGAATTAGCAATAGGAAATGTAATCGGTTCTAATATAGCCAACTTAGCACTTGTTTTAGGGTTAACGGCAATTATACTCCCAATTACTGTAAAACGATCTACACTTAGAGTAGATTGGCCAATAATGATGGCTGTTACAGTTTTGTTTTACATTTTTATTTTAAACAAAAACATTGAATGGTATGAAGGGTTAATTTTCGTCTTAGGAATAATTGGATTCAATTTCTTTATGTTTTGGAAAGCAAAAAAGAAAATATTAAAGAAGATCTAGAATTAGATATTGAGAAAGAACAAGCCAAACCTTCAAAATTATTTTTCAATATATTTTTAATAATTGTAGGTTCGATAGGTTTAGCCTTTGGTGCAAATTGGTTGTTAGATGGTGCAGTAGATATAGCAGATAATTTTGGAGTTAGTGAGCATATAATAGGTGTTACAATTGTTGCTTTTGGAACTAGTGTTCCTGAATTAATAACATCAATCATGGCAGCGATAAAGAAAGAAACTGATATATCTGTTGGTAATTTAATAGGCTCAAATGTTTTTAATATTTTAGGAGTACTCGGTATTACGTCACTCGTAAAAGAAATACCAGTAACAGCACAAGTTGTTACGAATGATATATACTGGGTTTTAGCAATTTCTTTTATTATTTTTCCGTTAATGATATTTGGGTACAAGATTAATAGAATAAGAGGTCTCTTACTTTTTGCATCATATTGTGTTTACATTTATTTTGTGGTATCATAGTTGATTAATAAGTATTGATTAACTTTCGCTAATAAATATCATTAATTGAAGAAGTATTTCATATCAATATTATTTTTAATTATTTCTGTTGGGTTGTTTTCACAACAGAAAGTCGATGATGTTGATTATAAGTATGACAAGGAATTTCTTGAGGGTCTTATTCAAGAACAAATTGATGATTTTCGGAAAAGTAAAAAATTACCAGTTTTCAAAAAAGATGAGATTTTATCAGCAGCAGCTGAAGACCAAGCCATATATATGTTAAAAACAGGAAGGATTAGTCATGACCAACCTTCTGCAAAAAAAGATACTCCATTTAAACGCGTAATGTTTTATGACGGGATGCATGGGAAAGTGGGGGAAAACTGCTATAAATTAGTTGTTGGTACTGTTGCAAAACTCCCTGGAGAAACAAAAAAAACTAAGTTAAAATCTTACCAAAATGTTGCCACAGCAATTGCTCAAGGTTGGGTACAATCTAAAGATGGTGCAGAAATAATTGCTAATGGAAAATATGTTAATTATGGTATTTCGGTTATTTTAAATGAAAAAGATAAATCACTTGTAGCTACTCATGTTGTAGGATCAGAACCTTTTGTTTTACCTGAAGGAGTAGAGCCTATGAAAGATGATTTTGGTATTGCACCTTATGATAAAAGTAAATGTGCAGATATTGATAAGAAATATTCTTATTTACCACAATTAATGTCCGATAATATCTTTTTTAAGAATGGAGAGATCTATTTTTATTTTCATGATTTAGAACTATTTAAAAATGTATTGAGTGAGCCCGGAGATGGAATAGCAATTGACATTATTGCAAGAGACCAATATGAATGTGGTCGTGGAAACAAAATTTATCCTTCCAAAATCCATAAAGGAATAATGTTGCCACCAATTTCTAAGTCTCAAATTTTTGGTAAGAATGAACGAAAAGAAAGTGGTGAGATAGAAGTTTCTTTAGGACTAATACCAGCATATGTTGATACTAATAATGTTGAATTTAATTTATTAATGATAAAGGCAAACTGTTTATGTCAAACAATAGTTTATAACAGTTTAGGTGGCGATAATTTAAAGTCATTGGATTTAAATTTTATGTTAGATACACTTTCAGTAAGTAGTAGAGCAGACTCCGTACTAAACCTAATCACATTTACAGTTCCTTTTGAAAGAAATAAATCACAGTATAATAGTGAAGACATTAAACCATTTTTAGATTCTTTAAGTTTAAATAGATTCGATTTAAAAAGCATTGAGGTAATAGCTTACTCTTCATTAGAGGGAGGGGAGAAACAAAATAAAATTATTCAGGAGCGAAGAGCGAAGAGTATTTTAGTTGCAATTAAGAAATACAAGCTACAAGATGTGAAAACTAAAATCACTACTAAAGAGAATTGGGAAGGGTTTTACGAGTCTATTAAAGGTTCTCCATACGAAGATGAATTGACTAAACTATCAAAAGAAGAGTTACTAAAAGTTATTAATTCTGACACATTAAAAATTAGTTTAGAACCCTACCTAGCAGAAACCCGTAAAGCAGAGATTATTCTTACTGTAGAAAAAGTATTCATGGATGAAGCTTTGTTTAACGTATTACCAGAATGGTTTGAGAAAGCATTAGAGAAGAAAGATTATGTAAAAGCCAAAGTTTATCAATCAGTAATGCTTAAAAATATTGAAAATGGAAACATTGGAAAAGATAAAATTCTTGGAATTAAAATTCCTCACACAAAAGAAACCATTCCCTTTATAAATAATCAGATTGCATTGAGGTGGTATTATTCTGAAGCAACAAATAAAGATAGTTTACATCAGTATTTGATGAGAGAGATACAAACACAATTGGTTATTGATCCAACCAATGCATTTTTAATGTATAATAAAACAGTG
>JAESUI010000247.1 GCA_016763135.1 Flavobacteriales bacterium | reverse complement strand
TAACATTAATATTTTAACTCCAGATTCTATGATGGCTTGTGGAGATTCTATTCTTATTGATTTAGATTTAGGTGGTGGAATTCCAGCTATATGTGGACCAAGCTTAACTAATGCTTGCTCTGGACCAACATCACAAAACACAATAGGAACTGGAACAACTAACCTTTCTAATGCTCCTTCTCCTTATTATGGATTTTATGAAGATGGTCGGGTTCAAATGATTTATACTGCAGCTGAAATAACTGCTACAGGATTTATTGGAGGGAAAATAACTGAAATATCTTTCGATGTTACTAACAAGGCGAGTACTCAACCCTACAATGGTCTAACAATAAAAATTGGTCCAACTGCTTTAAACGATTTTGTAGGTGCAACTGCATTTGTTCCAGGGTTAACTCAGGTTTATACTAATGCTGCATATACTACAGCTTTAGGCTGGAGTATACATGTATTAAATACTGCTTATGAGTGGGACGGAATATCTAACCTTATTGTTGAGATATGTTTCGATAATACTAGCTGGACTTCTACTGATCAAATTGCTCAAACAAATACTGGAGGAATTGCTATGACATTATATGACTATACTGACGGTGCAGTAGGATGTGTATTAAATACTCCTTATACAGCAAGTGCTGATAGACCAAATGTTAGATTTACTCAGTGCCCAACAATTCCAGATCCTTTAGCATTCAATTACTCATGGACTCCTGCAACAAATATTATTACATCTACAATGCAAAATCCAACGGTTTTTCCATCTATACCAACAAGTTATATTGTTACAGTAACTGATACGGGAGGTAACTGTTCTGATACAGATACATTAAACGTTACTGTACTTTGTGGGGCTTGTTACCAACCTTTAATAACTGTTACTAACCCAACTTGTAAAGATGGAACTAATGGTAGTATTGTTGTTGACCCTACTTTTGTTTTTGGAAGTGAGATGCAAAGTTTTTCATGGACTGATAGCATTACTGGAACCATATTACAAACAACAATGAACCTTACCGCTGGAATGATGGATTCTTTAACTAACATTGGTGCTGGAGCTTATACTATAACAATGGTAGACTCTGGTGGATGTTCTCAAGACACAACCATTTACTTAACCGAGCCAGATTCAGTAATGATTAATACAATAACTGCAGATGATATTGTTTGTATTGGCGGTAACATTCAAATTGATGCAACGGCTATTGATGGTAATGGTGCTCCTTTTAATTATACTTGGACAGATTTATCTACAGGAACTGTAATCCCTGGTAATGGTCCACATACAGTTAGCCCTATTGTATCTCCTACTTGTTATTCAGTTTTTGCAACTGATCCTTTAGGATGTATCTCTAGTGCTTCTCAAGTTTGTATAAGCCTTTACCCAAATTTAATTGCAAATACTCCTAATGGAACTCCTTATGACACTATTACTGTTTGTCCTGCAAGCGCTGATAATGGCCCTTTTGGAACAACTATTAATATGAGTACAATTGGTGGTTCTGGTACTGGTTATAATTATAATTGGTATGATAACGGAACTTTGATTGGAAATGGTGGTGCAATTACCGTTACTCCTAACACTCCAACAACTTATGTTGGTGTTGCTACTGATGATTGTACTACTCCTGCAGATTCTGTTTGGTTTACCGTAAATTGGTTTGATGTAATTACTCCTGAGTTTACTAAAAACAAACCGGATAGTTGTTACCCAATTACTGTTGAGTTTACCAATACTTCAACTCCAGCTGCTTTAATCTTTAATACCGCTTGGACTTTTAGTGGTGGCGCAACATTAAACGGTGATCCTGTAAGTAATACTTTTGGAACTCCTTCTTGTCAGGATGCAACTATGACTGTTACTACAACAGATGGTTGTGATTTCTCTATGACTAAGGTTGATTATGTTTGTCCTTATGATTATCCTGTAGCAAACTATTCTATGAATCCACCTATTACAGACTTATTAAATACTCAGATACAGTTTACCAACCTTTCTACTGGAGGTACTTCTCCATACACTTTTTTATGGAACTTTGGTAGTGGTTTAATGCCAGATACATCAGTAGTTACTAATCCAAACTTTACATACCCAGATGATATTCCGGGAGTGTATCCTGTCCTTTTAACTGTTACAGATATTAACGGTTGTCAAGACACGGTTTTAAGTACTGTAATTGTAAATGGTGTTTACTTATTTTATATACCTAACTCTTTTACTCCTGATGGAGATGGTATTAATGATGTTTTCAAACCTGCCGGAGAAGGAATTGATTTCTCTCAATATACTATGCAAATTTTTGATAGATGGGGTGAATTAATGTATGACATCAGTAATGCGGAAAGAGGTTGGGATGGTACTTACAAAGGTAAACCAGTTGGTGCTGGTGTTTATATCTGGAAAATTGTTGCCAAAGAAGAATATGGAACTATTATTCGTGACAATTATGGACATGTTAACCTTATTAAATAAACCTTTAAAAAAATACCCATAAAAAAAGTCCCTTAGTAACTACTACTATTAAGGGACTTTTTTATTACAACTATTATAGTTTAACCATTAATTTAGAATTTCATATTATTTGTTAGAATATTTAATTTTTGAATTTTTATTCTAAAATAATACTTTTCTCAAAACATTATTCTAACAATCAACAGTTAACCTCTTTCATTAAAACTTAATTCTGAGCACTTAAAAATAGCTTTCCTATTTAGGCAACCATTTTATTGTATTTACGTCTTTATGTCGAAGATTTATATCTAATTTTGAAAATTATTACACTTTAAGCATAAATATATGAAGAAGGCTATACTGATTATCGCAATATTATTAACTGGAATTGGCAATACGTTTGCATCCCATATTCCAGGTGGAAATATAACTTGGACTTGTGACCCTGCAAACCCTTTGTGTTATAACTTTATTTTCACACAAGTTATTAATTGCCCAAGTTCTAACCCAACTACTATGAGTAATGGGTTTACTATAACAAATAGTTGTGGATTAGCCAATCCAACTATGCCAGTGTTAAATCAAACTGGAGTAAGTGTTGATGTTGCACAGACTTGCGCTACAGCAACTAGTACATGTAATGGCGGAACAGTACCTGGCGCATGGCTAGCAACTTACGAAGGTACAGTTTGCTTCCCTGCCGATTGTGATAGCTGGACGATTGATTATGAATTATGTTGTAGAGATGCCAATTCAAATACTGCTGGAGGTTCAGGTAATAGTATGCACCTGCAAAGTGTAATGAATACTATGACCGCACCGTGTAATAATGGGCCAGTAGTTACTGCTCCTCAATTTATTCCATACATGTGTGCTAATCAAAACAATACTTATTGCCTTACAACAGCTGATCCTGATGC
>JAESUI010000246.1 GCA_016763135.1 Flavobacteriales bacterium | reverse complement strand
GGTGCAGATTATAGTTCAACAATATACTCAGGAGGTATAGGAATAAAAGAAGATGGTTATTATTTTGATATGGCATATTCTTTAAAAACATTTAATAGCCAAACAACTATAGATGCCAGTCAAAACACTTTGGCAAGCACCGCATTAAAAGATCATTATATCACTTTTACTTTAGGATTTAGGTTTTAATTATTGCTCCAATAATAGCTAATGTAATTATTGAAATGGCAAAAATTATAATCCCCCAGCGAAAATAAATGTTAGGAATAATTTTTTTACGAAATTTTGCACTTACCAAGTAATTAGCATTCATGGCTTTTTTAAAGTCACCTTTTCTAACTCCAAATAGTTGTAATGATTTTTCTTCTTCATAAGAAACTTCATACCATATATCATCTTTTTTTAGGAGTTCTTCAAAAAAGTCTGCACGCTGTTTTTCATGGAATCTAAAAACAGTAAAACCAATTCTAGTAGGATGATCAAAATAGTTGGTGATGTTCAACATTATTTAATACGAAGTTTTCTACCAACAATAAGTAGTTTGTTTCTCTTTATACCGTTAATCTCACAAAGTTCGCTAACGCTCATTCCATAACGATTGGCAATTTTATACATAAAATCTCCTCTTTGGATCGTGTGGTATTCAACACCCATAGGTAGAGCAGTATAATTCCATTTTTGTTTAATTAGTTGCAAAGAATCACTAATTAATGCATTTTTCTTAAAAGAAATAAGGTGTTTAGGGTTCAGAGACTTTCCTTTATAGCGAACTTCAAAATGTAGGTGGCTACCGGAAGAATGTCCAGAGCTACCACCTAATCCAATTACTTGACCAGCCTCAACAATATCTCCAGCTTTAACTTTAAATCTATGTAAATGAGCATAAAGTGTTTCTAAACCATTATAATGGCGAATTACTACAACTCTTCCATACCCTGGATGGTATAAAGCTATTCTAACCATACCATCAAATGATGAGACAACTGGATCCCAAACTTGCAAGTCTAAGTCAATGCCATTATGATTCCTCCCATTTCTCCAACCAAAATTAGAGGTGACTTTAGGGTTTTGTATAGGAGCAACAAAGTTGCAATTGTTTTTTGTGTCAGTTAATGTTAATATTAATGAAGTATCATTTTTTGTGATAGACTCACTATAAGGCGAAATGTTTCTTGTGTCCCATTTTCCATAAGTAGAGTTGGATGGAATGGCAGAGTTTTCATAATAATTAGTTAAAGAAATGTAGAAATCATGCTCCAATAATCTGCTTTCAGCATAGTCATTGATTTCTTTAATTATATCCATAGGTACATTATCTAATTCTAATAAAGAATCAATCATGGATATAATTTTTCCTCCAGAAAGGTCAGTTATGCTATTGTATAGGGGGTTTGATGGAGCAATAACAAGAGCAGTTACTGTATCCTTATGATGTATTTTTTCATCTTCATTGTTTTCTCCAAAACTGGAAAAAGAAATACTAATGAAAAAAACAAATAGTATTGATATGTTACCTTTAATTCTTACCACTTTAAACTTAAATGGGTGTCCAATATAGTAAAAAATATAAAACCACTAATTTATATGGGTTTATAAGGGTGAAATTCCTTAATTTATTTGTTTGTATAAGATGTTAAAAAAGTTACTTTTATAGTTAAAATTTAACAAATCTATCTAAATGAGCTATTTGAAGAGAATAGTATTGATTTTATCATTGTTTGCAATAATCGTTGTGATTATTTCTATATTCCTACCGTCTTCATTTCATATGGATAGGAAAATTGTTATAAATGCTGATAAAGAACAAGTTTTTAAACAAGTAAATGATTTAAAAAATTGGAAAAATTGGTCGTCTTGGGCATTAGAGGATCCTAGTATATATGAAAATATTCAAGCATTTTCTGATATTTCTTTTGGTAAAGGAGCCTCTTTTTCATGGGATAGTGAAAATGATAAAATTGGAAAAGGGAGCCTGAAAATAATAGAATCAACTCTTAATACATCTATTAAGAATGAAACCAATTTTGGGTTTATAGAATCTAAAGGTACTTGGAGTTTTAATGATGTAGAGAATGGTGTTGAAGTGGTTTGGGGGATGGATGTAGATTTTGGTTTTAATCCTTTGAGTAAATTTTTTGGACTGTTTATGGAAGATAAAATAGCTCCAGATTTTGAGCTGGGGCTCGAAAGGCTGAAATCTTTTGCTGAAAATCTACCAAAAATAAATAGCGTTATTGCTAAGAAAGAAAGGATGAAAAATGATCTTTGGTTCCTGTCAATTAGAGACACTTTGAACCCTAGAGAAATGAATAATGTTCACGGGAAAATTTATTCTGAGATTAATCAGTATTTAAAGAACTTAGAAGTAGTTAATCAAGAAGCTCCAATTGTAATCTATTATTCTTGGTTTGATACTATTTGCGACATAGAAGTAGGAATCCCTGTTCTAGATACTACCTTAATAGGAAATGGAAGAATTAAGATGAATAAAATAGCATCTACTAATGTTGTTACAGCAATACATTATGGGGCTTATGATAGACTGCCAGAAACATATTTTGGCATTAATGAATGGATGAGAAAAAATAAGGTTAGGGTAACTGGCCATAATTGGGAAGTTTATTTGATAGATCCAGCAACAGAACCTAGTCCAGAAAAATGGGAAACAGCAATTTATTTCCCCATAGAATAACCAAACAATTAGCTTATATTTGTCTAAACTTCATCTCATGAAAAGAATTCTTTCAATCGTTTTTTTAATAAGCTTAGCTTTTAGTTTGAGCGCTCAAAATAATACCACCCTTGCAAATAAATTAAAGAGTTTAACTAAAAAAGGAGATTACATTATCTTAGAGTTAAGGTTGAATAAAGAGGATGAGTTTAGGACTATAGAGGGAAGTAATTCAAGTTTAGCAAGAATTGCAGTTTATACGGGGAATAATCAAGGGGCTGAAGTTGTTTCGAAAGGGTTTGAAGGAATGAATTCTATTATAACCCTATTAAACAACCTAAAGCAAAACGGATGGAGACTGGTGGAGGTCTACTCTATAAAAGGAGAGTCTTTAATTCTTACACACTATATTTTAGAACGTAAGAAGTAGTTTTACCGTTAATTGCTCCACTCTTACCTTTAAAATAGGAAATCAACAATACCATACTTATGGTTGAAAAACTTCTAGGATTTTCTTACTTTTAGGAACTATATTTCGTATTAATTAAAGTTATGTATAGAATCTATAAGTTATTTATCCTTATTACAGCATTTTTATTTGTTCAAAATGTTTTTTCTCAGGTAGTAATTAATGAATATTCTTGTGCTAATTCTACTAGTGCTGGTGACCCAGATTTTTATGGTGAGATGGAAGATTGGGTAGAACTCTATAATACTTCTGGAGCTGCAGTTAATTTAAATGGCTATTATATTAGTGATAAAGCTGGTAATCCAACTAAGTTTCAAGTTCCAGGAAGTATATCTATACCTGCAGGGGGTTATATGATGGTTTATGGGTCTAAAAGAGGAATAATAGCTGGTGGACAAGAAATACATACTAGTTTTAAATGGACTCAAACAAAATTTGAAAAAATTATTTTGTCTGATCCTGGAGGGACAATAATAGACAGCTTAACTATTATTCCGAATCAACACTTACATTCTAGAGGAAGAACTACTGATGGAGCTGCCACATGGAGTGTTTTTACAAATTCAACACCTAATGGATCTAATACAGGAGCTATGCAAGAATACGCAACAACTCCAAGTTTAAGTGTACAAGCAGGGTTTTACCCTGGAGCACAATCTGTAACGATAACAACTCCAGATGCCAATATTACAATACGTTATACAACAAATGGAGATGAACCTACAACAGCTTCAACTGCTTATGCTGGTCCAGTAAATATACCATCAACCTTAGTGTTAAGGGTAAAATGTTTTAGTTCAACATCAACAATCCCAGCAAGTTTTATTGAAACCAATACTTACTTTATTAATTCTACGCATACTATACCAGTTGTTTCTGTTTGTGGGGATGATGTTGGAACTCTTTTTGGAGGGTCTCAAATAGTGCCAATTGGAGCTATAGAATATTTTGATGCTGCGG
>JAESUI010000245.1 GCA_016763135.1 Flavobacteriales bacterium | reverse complement strand
TGAGTCATAGTTACTTCTGAATCAAATAGGTTTTTTGAGCAACCAAGAGTGATTACATTAACCTTATTTTTTTTGAGTGTTTTGGTTTTCAAATTAGAGTTTATTTAGAAATGCTGTAATTTCTATTCCATCATCAGCTTTAAATATTATTTTTTGAGAAGTTGAAACCTCTTCATTATTGATTAAGTTACATGCACTTAAAGTAACAGTTAACGAAGGAACAACTAAAAGACTTAGGATTCTTTTTTCCATAGTTTCTATTCTTTAAAAAGTGAATCAACAAATTCGTATTTATTAAATACTTGTAAATCCTCAATCCCTTCTCCAACACCAATATATTTTACTGGTATTTTAAATTGATCTGAAATACCTATTACAACACCACCTTTTGCAGTTCCATCGAGTTTTGTAATAGCTAGAGCATTAATCTCTGTAGCCAAAGAAAACTGTTTAGCTTGCTCATAAGCATTCTGACCAGTTGAACCATCTAAAACTAATAATATCTCATGAGGAGCATTTGGAACCACCTTTTGCATTACCTTTTTAATCTTAGATAACTCATTCATCAGATTAATCTTATTATGCAATCTTCCAGCAGTATCAATAATCACAACATCTGTGTTTTTAGCTTTTGCTGATTGCAAAGTATCAAAAGCAACTGAAGCTGGATCAGCATCCATACCTTGCTCAACTATTGGAACATCTACTCGATTTGCCCAAATCTTTAATTGATCAACTGCTGCTGCCCTAAACGTATCTGAAGCACCTAACAATACACTTTTCCCTTGTTGTTTTAATTGATAGGCTAATTTTCCAATAGTTGTTGTTTTACCAACACCATTTACCCCAACAACCATAATTACATATGGTTCTTCTTGCTCTGGAATAGTAAATTCTTTTTCATTACCGGTGCTATTCTCCTCTAATAATGATGCAACTTCTTCTTTTAAAACTTTGTTTAACTCTGAAGTTCCTAAATATTTATCCTTAGCTATTCTGGCTTCAATTTTTTTAATGATTTTTAATGTTGTATCAACCCCCACATCAGACATTACCAAAAGCTCTTCTAAATTATCTAATACTTCTGCGTCTACTGTTGATTTCCCACCAACAGCTCTAGATAATTTTGAGAAAAAACTTTGCTTGGTTTTGTCAAGACCTTGGTCTAAAACTTCTTTTTTTTCTTTTGAAAATATATTAAAAAATGCCATTATGAATAATTAAAAAAAAAGCTTCTTTCGAAATCGAAAGAAGCTTTAAAATTACACATTCGTGTGATTATTTCTTAGCAAAAAAGTCGTTTACTTTTTCTTTAGGAACTATAGCCTCGTTAAAAGCATAAGCTCCAGTTTTTTCCGCCTTAACCATCTTTATTACTTTAGTTAAGTTTTTAACTCCTGTTTGCAATGATGCAACTGTTTTCTTAGCCATGTCTTAATTATTTAATTTCTTTATGTACAGTAACCTTTTTAAGAACTGAATTGTATTTTTTCAACTCCATTCTATCAGGTGTGTTTTTTTTATTCTTAGTAGTAATGTACCTAGAAGCACCTGGCTTACCACTTGCTCTGTGTTCAGTGCATTCTAAAATTACCTGAACTCTATTTCCTTTTTTTGCCATTTTCCTATTCTTTAATTTTTAAGGGACTGCAAATTTAGTAAATTATTTTTATTTAGCAATCTCTTTAAACAATATTTACTTCTCTTTCTAACTCAATTCCAAAAGTCTCCTTAACCGATTTAATTATTTCTTCTGATAAATTAAAAATATCAGTTCCATTTGCTCCTCCATAATTCACTAATACCAATGCTTGATTCTTATGAACCCCATAATTATCAATACGCTTACCTTTCCATCCACATTTTTCTATTAACCAACCTGCAGCCATTTTAAAACTTCCATCTGGTTGAAGATAATTGGGCGCATCAACATAATTTTCTAGAATTTTATCTTTTTGTTCTTCCGAAACGATAGGGTTTTTAAAAAAACTACCTGAATTACCTATCTCTTTCGGATCTGGCAACTTACTTGAACGAATACTAATTACAGCATCGCTAACATCTTTAATTGTTGGAGAAGAAATATTCATTCTTTGCAATTCGTTCTCAATTGCCCCATACGAGGTATTAATTTTTGCTTGTTTATTTAACTTAAAAGTAACTGAAGTAATAAAATACTTTCCTTTTTCAGAAGCCTTAAAAACACTACTCCTATAACCGAATTTGCATTGCTTATTTGAAAAAGTTTTAATTGAAAAATCTCTTAAATCAAAAGCCACAACTTCTGTTATTAAATCTTTTACCTCTACACCATAAGGTCCAATGTTTTGCATTGGACTTGCCCCAACATTTCCGGGTATTAATGATAAGTTCTCCACTCCTCCATAATTATGTTCAATACAATACATTACAAACTCATGCCACACCTCTCCTGCTCCAACCTTAATTTCAACCTCAACACCAGACTCTTCAATAATATCTATTCCTTTTATGTTATTCTTAATAACTATACCTCCAAAATCTTGAGTAAATAGCATATTACTGCCACCACCTAAAATCAAGATATTATCACTATTATTAATCAATACCTTCTTTAAATCACTAACATTATTTACCTCAACAAATTTTGCTGAAGAAACATCAATTCCAAAAGTATTGTATGGTTTTAGCGAAATATTTTCTTTGATTTCCATTGGAAACAAAAATAGATAAAAGAATTAATGGAGTATATTATTTTTGAAGTAAAACAACTGCATATGCAGAAACACCTTCTTCCCGACCCTCAAAGCCTAACCTTTCAGTTGTTGTAGCTTTTATAGAGATATCTTCTTCTTCTATTTCCATAGTCTCAGAAAGAATCTTTCTTATCCTATCCATATAAGGACTTATTTTTGGTTCTTGTAAAGCAATAGTTGCATCTATGTTACCAACCGTAAATCCTCTGGTTTCAATTATTGACATTACTTTTCTAAGAAGCACCTTACTGTCTATTCCTTTGTATTGATTATCTGTTGGGGGAAAATGAAATCCAATATCTCTCATATTCGCAGCCCCTAACAATGCGTCACAAATAGCATGGATTAATACATCAGCATCTGAATGACCTACTGCTCCTTTTGTATGGTCAATTTTAATTCCGCCCAACCAAAAATCAGCACCTTCTTTTAGTCGGTGAACATCATACCCGAAGCCAACTTTAATCTTCATTACCTCCTCTTCCTCCAGCTGAAGATCCTGAATCTTTATTTTGACTTTTAAATGCGTCAAAATCAAACATTAATGAAAAACGAACCGTGTTTGCTAAAGGATTTTGTTGAGTTGTTGATATCAAATAAGAGAAATCTATACTAAATACACTTAATTTTAATCCTGCACCAACCGTTATGTATTTTCTGTTTCCTTTTGTAGCATGTTCATGAAAATAACCTGCTCTAATAGCAAATTGTTTGTTATACCAATATTCTAAACCTGCAGAAATATTATACTCTCTTAATTCTTCTGAAAATCCTCCTGGAGCATCTCCAAATGATTGAAAAATACCACTTACAATTGGCACATCAGGATCTTTACCTGATTCAATAACTGGCTCTTGCGTTACTGGATCTATTATTGGGGTTCCAGATTCATCAGTCGCATAAATTGGAGGAGTAGGCACTAACAATTTATTAATATCCGTTAAAATAGAGAATGAATTGTGGTCATCTAGGACAAGCGTTAATGACTGACCAAACCTCAAATTGATTGGAATAAAGTCTTTAATAGCATCATTTGTATAAGAAATTTTTGCTCCTATATTAGAAATACTCAATCCTAATCCAAAAATTGCATCTTGTCCAAAAACCTCAGCTTCGTCATTCCTATAATAAGCACCTATATCGACAGCAAATGATGTTCCTGCTTTCGTATCTGAACCACCTACATCTATCCCTCCTGTTAGGTTAGAATAGATATACCTTGCAGCTAACCCCCCAGAAAAACGTTCTCCAAATTTTTGACTATAACCTATATCAAATGCAAATTCAGCAGGATTAAAATCACCAATTGGATCTCCTTGATCATTAGTGAATTTTATATCTCCTAAAGAAAAATACCTTAAAGAAGCTCCTATTGCATTGTTATCTCCTAATTTTTTATACCCACTAACATATGATAAATTGATATCTGGAACTAACTGTCTTAACCATGGAGAATAAGAGACTGAAATCCCCATCTCCTTTTCAACAAAAGCTAATTTTGCCACGTTCCAATGCATAGAATTTGCATCAGGAGAAGAGGCCACACCTACATCTCCCATAGCTCCAGCTCTCGAATCTGGTGCAATTAATAAAAATGGAACTGCAGTAGTAATTGTATTTAATTGTAGTGCACTTTGTTTTAATTCGCTTTGACCAAAAACATTGGTAAATAAAGCAAGCATTGTAAGTCCAACAAATATTTTTTTCATCAAAATTTAATTAAATAGGTGACAAATATACATTTTTCATGCAAGTGAAATTGCATATTTTCGACTTAGAAACGACATAAATATATTTTTATTGTGGGTTATCTTAAAATAACCAGTTTTTCATATTTTTCTGCAACAGAGTAATTTTCTGTTCGTACTTTTAATCGATAAACATAAACTCCCCTACCTATTCGATCTCCATATTGATCTAGCCCATCCCATGTAATTGATGTAGACCTAAATCCTTCATTAAGAACATGTTTTTCTAACGTTTTAACTAATTTCCCTGAAACAGTAAATATTTGCACTTGAGCAAACAACTGTTTTCCAGGTTGATTATGCTCAAACCAAAATTCTGTATATGTAGTAAAAGGATTTGGATAATTATAAACTCTCTCAATTGTAATGTCTTTTGATTTTACAACAACGAACTCGATTGTTGCTTCAGATGAATTATTGTAAACATCCCACACTTTAAGTGTTAGTTTATGTCTACCTTCAGATAAATCTTCAAATGGAAAATAAATTTTACCGTTCTGATAGCTATTTAAATCAGCCTCATAAAAATCATTTAAAATAAACGACTCTTCAGTCTTATCATCCAAAATAGCAATAATATCATGACCAATTCCATTTCCTACCATATTGATTCCGTGTATATCACTAATATTTGCAAGTAAAATGGGATTTTCATCTGTGATACCTCCAAAAACAAAATTCTCATCATTCATAAACAACTCTAATTCAGGACCAGTATTATCTGCTTCGTAATTATCTGCAGTTCCTCCTATATAAAAATCTGTATAATATCCATTAGCATCTTCTACTTGATTTTCAGCATAGTAACTTAACTTTCCTTGCCCAAAATTGTATGAAATATCTTTAGGAACAACAAATGTGTATGAGAAATCCCCATTTACAACACTAACTTTTCCTTTAAACAATTTACTTGTTTGTAGATTAAAAGTAAAAGGAGCTCCTCCATCGTTTCCTAATGTTACTATTTGTTTTTCCTTATCAAATACAATAGGGTAAATTACACCATTGTAATTAGTCAATTTATTTCCTAAAGCATCTTGTACTTCGCCTTCTATTGTTACTTTACTTAATGCTTTAATAGTATCTGTTGAAGATACATTTGCTCCATTAAATTTTGTTGTAAGAACATCATGTTTTGGATATGCCAATTTTAAGGCTGGATCTCCTAAAAGAGTAAAATTCCTGTTATTAGAATTCGCTGCATTTGCATTTTTCACTTTCATAAAGATATCTCCCAATGTCGTATATTCATTGTTGTTTTTTGTAAAAACATCATTATAAAAGCTTGTATTCAAAGCAAAATTAGGTGCTGAAAAAACTAACCTAACCGTAGTTAACAACCCAATTCCTCCACTAGCATTTACCAACACAAGTTCTCCCGCAGTAGTTCTATGGGGGTCATCAAACCGACTAAATTCGCATGTAGCAGTAACAAACAAGGGGTAACCACTTGTATTAGTCCAGCTATTAATATCTGGAATAGTTAATACTCTTTCATGAGCCCAACCCGTTTCTCCTCCATGACCTGTGTAATTAATAATAAGTGACCCCTTCTCTACTGCTTCATTTATTTTTTTATTCACTTCAGGATATCTACTTCCTCCTGGAGTGGATTCTTGAGTAAACGCATCTAAAAATATCTTGTCAACATTAAAAGGTTTATTGGCTGTTTCAACCATTGCTGCCAATGAATTAGATTGAATCATGTGTGTATTATTATCTTCATCATCCCCTATAAAAACTGTTCTATTTCTCCAATCATTCATAGAATTCGGAATGTTATAGTTGAGAATTTTATGTACCACATTATTAGCTTCTTCTTGTGATTTGACTGGCAATCTACCTATAGCAATATCAACATACTCAGTTCCTAGCCATGTACCTTCAGCTGTATCTAACAATCCATAATAATCATCCGCCACCAATGACCCAATAACATCTATTGAGTTAGGGGATTGATAAGTGGGAATAAAATTAGTATTTCCTGTAACCCGATTTTTATTATCAAAGGAACCATCACCAAATAGCAATAAGTATTTTGGGATGTCAGCAGGAACAGCAGCTCTTTCATACAACATTCTTACAAAATCTCTAATAGCAACAATATCTTGAGAACCAGAAGAAAATTCATTATAGATTTGTTGAGGAGTAACAATTACAACACTCAACCCTTCCTCACCATGATGGTCAGAAATTTGTGATGCTTGGCTTAAAAAATTTGGATGACTAACAATAATCATATCCGCTTGAGTAATAGAATGTAAATTTTGATTTTCAACTATCCCCAATGCCAAAATCTGTGATTCATAATTAGTCGTTAATGCTACAAAATTTCTAACTAAACTCGTAGATAAAGAATATGTCAAAGTGTTTCCTGTTAGTGTATACTGTTGCTCTTTAATGTTTAAAGGGTCTGTTATTTCCCATACTTTACTAACACTGGCCGCACCATTCAAGGTAAATGTTGATACATTTCCAACTCCAACAGACTGAATATCTCTAAAAAACAATTGATCTCCTGACATTGCTAAGTTTCTTCTGACATTCAACTCTAAGCCATCTAACCAACCTATCGCATCAGAAGTAGGCTTATTATAATTTATATTAACATTAATTAAATCATTTGTAGGTGTCACTGAAACAATTCCTCCACCTAATTGTGCATATCTCGCAGAATATGATGATGTGTTTACGCTACCAATTGGAACATTTAAAGAACTACTTCCAACCGACAACGTAAAAACACTCCCAATACTTGCACGTGCGGCTCCAGAAAAGCTAATTGTCACAGGTGTCCCTAAATCCAAATTAGGGAAATTGAAAATAAAATCATAGTCAGTCTTAATATCAAAAACTTCACCAAACCATTTATCACCAGATTTTATTAAATTCAATAAATCTTTCTCATAATATGCATAATCATTAAATGAATTAAC
>JAESUI010000244.1 GCA_016763135.1 Flavobacteriales bacterium | reverse complement strand
CAAAATCAAATTCATCATGAACCAAATACCTTTGGAACCAGAAAGTATCCCGTATGTGCCATTATGGACGTTTAAACAAATCGTCTCTTCAGCATCCATGTCTACATATACCAACGAACCAAATGAAGACCTCATCAAAACGTAACAGTTCTTCCCCTTTATACCCCAATAATTCAAAACTTCAGAGTAATCTTCTGGATTTACGGTCCAGAAAAAATTATCGCCATACACTGTTCTATGTTCATTCTTTAAAAACTCGTAAAGTTCTTCAGAAACCTGGCTTTCGAGACTTGAAAGTAACTCCGAACTTATGCTACCCAACCTCTTATTTCTTGGGAATTTTTCTAAGAATTTAGCTATTTCTTTATCGTCCACTGCATTTATGATAATGTATTAGGTAAACGAAATTACATAAAATTAAATCGCGACATTTTTTTCCGTACACCGTCATGTATGAAGTAATATGGATATTATATGATTCACTTACCTCATCATTCATAGTGCTACATCACTAATAGTATGATGTGGTGAGCGGAAAGGTCTTTCACTTATTAATGAAGTTTCTTTACTTAATTTACCACCAACCGAATGAATTTTTGTGGTTTCTAACGCTTCTTGCAATGATAATGGAGGAAGTATTGTTGGTAATCGCTTAGCCAACATTGTTTTACCAGCACCTGGTGGCCCAATCAAAATCACATTGTGCCCTCCTGCAGCTGCAATTTCTAATGCTCTCTTAATATTTTCTTGACCTTTAACATCCTCAAAGTCAAAATCAACATTGTTTAAATTTCTGTAAAACTCTTTTCTAGTATCAATTTCAACTTTTTCAAGTTCTTTATCTTCATTAAAAAAGTCAATTACTTCCTTAATGTTATCAACTCCATAAACATCAATTCCATCAACGATAGCAGCTTCTTTTGCATTTATTTTTGGTAAAATAAATCCTTTAAAACCTTCTTTATTTGCTTGTATAGAAATCGGTAATGCTCCTTTTATAGGCTGTAAACTTCCATCTAACGAAAGTTCTCCCATAATAACGTAATTATCTACATTCTTTTCATTCATTTGACCAGATGCCGCTAAAATCCCAATTGCAATGGTTAAATCATAAGCAGAACCTTCTTTCCGGATATCAGCAGGAGCCATATTAATTACCGTTTTTTTACCAGGCATTTTATAGCCTACATTTTTTAAGGCTGCTTCTATTCGTTGTTGGCTTTCTTTTACGGCATTATCTGGTAGTCCGACCATAAAAAACTTCATTCCTCTATCAACGTTAACCTCAACGGTTATTGTAATAGCATCAACACCAACAACTGCACTTCCGAAAGTTTTTACAAGCATTGGATTATAAATTTTCTTCGATGTAATGAATTAAAGAGTGTATGATTTTAATGTGAATTTCCTGTACTCTATCAGCGTACTCAGAGTGTGGTGCTCTTATTTCTACATCACAAATTTCAGCAAGCTTACCGCCTGTTTTTCCCGTTAAACCAACCACTATCATTCCTTTTTCTTTGGCCAAAACAGCTGCTTTTAGAACATTTTTAGAATTTCCGCTAGTACTAATCGCTAATAAAACATCTTCTTTTTTTCCTAAAGCACCTATGTAACGAGCAAAAATTTCATCATACCCATAATCATTTCCAACACAACTAATGTGTGAAGAATCTGAAATTGCAATTGCAGGAATAGCCTTTCTATTTTCTCTAAATCTTCCTGTCATCTCTTCAGCAAAATGCATCGCATCACACATAGAGCCTCCGTTTCCACAAGAAATCACCTTACCTCCATTATTGATTGCTGCAACCATACTTTTAGCAGCAAACTCTATTTTTTGTAAATTTTCTTCGTCATTTACAAATTGGTCTAATAGTTGTTTTGCTTCTAAAAAATTATTCTTAATTAGCTCTAAACTCATTTGATTATCTTATTTTAAACGATTAAAATACAAAATAATAGCTATCAAATTTAGATAATAAATAAAGTATATTTATTTTTATAACCATTAAAAGAAAAAACTCATGAAAAAATTTATATCTACCTTAATTCTAACTGTAATTGTTACTGCTGTTTTTTCGCAAGACAATAAACCAGAAGTAACCTGTTATTCAAAATATGCTAAAGTTTTTGAAAAACGAGGCGCCTACGAAATAACCGATAGTATTTATGATGATGTTATCATTACCATAAGAAAAGGTAGTATGGCTGATTGTTTTTATGGAAAAGTAAATGTTAAAAATGGCAATGTTGACTATCATAACATATACTTGAAATTTGAAGATGGCACTTATGAGAAACTGGAATTAAGATTCAAGTATGAAGCTAAAGATATAAAAATTACAAATGGTATAAGTAACGTAATTTTAACAGAAGACGAAGAATTAGTAAATGTTCTTTTTGTAAAAAAGATTAAGCCTAAAAAGAAAAAATACGCAAAAGCTGCTGAACCAGATTTTGATTTCTAAAAAATATTCCACAAAAAAAGGCTTTGAAATTTCAAAGCCTTTTTTTTATTTCTTTACATAAAACACTCTATTAATATTTTCTAATTGATGTATTTTTATTCTATTTGAAAAGCTTTTTGCTAAAACATTTTCGATATCCTTTACCCGATGTTTTGTTTCATGGTTATAAGCAACGTAATTGAACAACAATTCCCCATTATCATTTAGCAATGATTTAAGTTGTTCGAAAAAGTGTTGAGATAAAAATTCTTCAGGAACATTAATCCCTTTAAATAAATCAACTAGTATTAAATCATATTTATTATTAGTTGATTTAACAAAATTCATTGCATCATCTATCACAACATTTAAGTGAGAATATTGATCTAATCCAAAGTACTTATTCCCTAATTCAATTACTTTTTCATCAATTTCTATTGCATCTATCTTAGGTTTTAACCCTAATTCTTTATATACAATGGCTGGTATGCTTCCTGCCCCACAACCCAACACCAAAATCGATTTAACATTTTGTATTTCTACTTTTTTTAATGCTTGCTGAAACACTTTGTGTAAAGTGGCAAAAGAGTAATTGGCATTTTTCGCATTTAAGACATACTTGCCATCTTGGATTGCAACTATTAGCTGAGAATTAAATTTACTTGTTGTTTTTTCCACAACTATCCTATAAACATAGCTTAGGTATTTTTGAAGAGTGGTCAATTATCTATTCTTTTTTTAGCGTTATTTATTGAATAGCCTATCAATATTAAAACACAAAACGGTATTGTAAAAGCTAAAATGAAAGGCGAAAAATAATCTCCCAAATAAAACACAAATGAAATAAGGAAAATAAACATTATTCCTCCTAATCCTATTTTTTGTATTAGATGTAACTTCATTTTTGTTCTTAATAATATCAAAAATTGATAGTAGTATTTATTTAGGAATTCGTTTTACGATTAATTTTATTTGCCCCAAATGACTAGATTGATGCTCCATAACATGATACCAAGCCCAATAATTATTCATCTTACTTCCTTTTACTTTAGCATTAAACCACTTATCATTTTTAGTTTTTAACAGCCTTAACGTTTCTTTACGTACTTCATTCCAAATGTCTAAATAATAACTTATTGGTTTATCCGTGAATTGAGTCCGTGCTTTCTCCCCTAATTTTAATGCCGTTTTCCATTTTTTTGATTCTTCTTCATTAAAACCTCTATTTTCAAAAGTATAAATTTGATAATACTTTTCAGTAGCGGCAAGGTGTAAAATTAAAGCTCCTATTCTGTTTGCATTACTATCTAAAAGATAATCTGCCCCTTCAACATCTATATTTGTTACATCATTTATTACTCGATTTTTTAAATCTTCTAACATAGCAATTGTTATTCCTATTTGTTTTGAATAACCTTTTATTCGCGTTATTGTTTGAGATTTTGTCACAACCCCACAAGAT
>JAESUI010000243.1 GCA_016763135.1 Flavobacteriales bacterium | reverse complement strand
GCAAAAGACTAGGGAAATCTGACCAATTTGAAAATATCTTATTTGGCTTGTGTGTTGAATTTGTTGAAATTTCGATGCCGTGCAGATGTGTGCCAAATGTGCACGATGCATTTACAGATCCTGAGATGAGATACAGACAGCGTTATGCTGATTTAGTGGTAAATCCTCAGGTAAAAGAAGTGTTTATTAAAAGAGCAAAATTAATGCACGCAATGCGTTCCTTTTTTGTTGAAAAAGGATATTATGAAGTTGAAACACCAATACTGCAACCTATTCCTGGAGGGGCTGCTGCCCGTCCATTCATTACACATCACAACTCATTAGATGTGCCAATGTATTTGAGAATTGCGTGTGAGCTTTATTTAAAAAAGACCTTAATTGGTGGGTTTGAAGGTGTTTTTGAGTTTGCTAAAACATTTAGAAACGAAGGAATGGACAGGACTCATAACCCTGAATTTACCATGATGGAAATTTATGTAGCCTACAAAGACTACAACTGGATGATGGAGTTTACAGAAAACTTATTGGAACACTGTGCAATAGCAGTTAATGGAACAACGGAAGCAACTTTTGGAGAGCATAAAATTAATTTTAAAACACCTTACAAAAGGGTAACCATGCGACAAGCAATTATCGATTTTACTCAATTTGACATTAAAGACAAATCAGAAGGAGAGCTTTCTGCTTGGTGTAAAGCAAATGGAATTGAGGTAGATGATACCATGGGGAAAGGAAAATTGATTGATGAAATTTTTGGAGAAAAATGTGAAGCAAATTACATTGACCCTACGTTTATTATCGATTACCCAAAAGAAATGTCTCCTTTATGTAAAGAACATAGAGATGATCCTGAGTTAACAGAACGTTTTGAGTTAATGATTTGTGGAAAAGAATTGGCAAATGCTTATACAGAGTTAAATGATCCTATAGACCAAAAAGAACGTTTTGAAGAGCAATTGAAATTAGCAGCAAAAGGAGATGATGAAGCTGGAGAGTTTATTGATTATGACTTTTTACGATCATTAGAATACGGAATGCCTCCTACCTCTGGGCTAGGCATTGGGATAGATCGTTTAATTATGTTCTTAACCAATAACGAGAGTATACAAGAAGTTATACTATTTCCGCAAATGAAGCCAGAGAAGAAAAAAGTGGAGTTAAAAGACAACGAAAAGGTGATTTTTAACATCATGAAAACCAATAATAAAATGGAATTAGGAGCTTTAAAAATAGAAGCTGATTTAAGCGGAAAGCAATGGGATAAGGGAATAAAGGGTCTTTCTAAAATGGGATTACTTAAAGTTGAAGTTGATGGAGATACCAAAACATGTGTCTTGCAATCATAATTTCAGAGCTCATCAAATTGAAAAACAGGATGAATTTTCACTTTTCCCTGTAAAACATTAAAAAACGCACTTACTTATACTTTCATTGGTGTTTTCTCACTCTAGCTTAGCGACAACTCGGAGGTATTTAGGGATTACCCAAGAACAAATTCAGGATGTATATTTAAGCCTATAGTTTAACATAAAACAGTTTATGGGACTTCTTCCATTTAACATGTTCCACTTTATGAAGCTACATAAACCTGTTCGGAATTAATTTTCAAACTCACCATAAATACTTCTTGATCATTTTTTTAACACGACCTGTTTCTCAATACCAAGGCGTATCATCTTGGCAAAAAGGGTTTTGTCTTTCATATTTAGAATGGTAGCGGCCCCTTTTTTTCCACTAACACGCCAGTCAGTATAATTAAGCACCTTTATTATATAATTACGTTGCATCGCTTCAAACGACTTAAAGTCATCATTCGAAGTTAATAGGTCTGTTTTAGGCATCCAACTTCCTGGATGTAACGTTGTCCCATTATTAACGATGACTGCTCGTTCAATTAAATTTTCTAACTCTCGAATATTACCTGGAAAATTGTAATCCATTAAAACATCAATAGTCTTCTTGGATAAACGCTTAAAAGCTTTACCTGCTTTGGCAGAATATTTTTCTAAAAAGTATTGAGCCAATAAAGGGATATCTGCTTTACGAGCACGTAAGGGTATATTATAAATAGGGAAAACATTTATACGATAATAAAGATCTTCTCTAAAAGTTCCTTCCTTTATCATTTCTTCGAGATTTCTATTTGTCGCTGCAATTACCCTGACATCTACTTTTATCGTTTTGCCCCCCCCCAATTCATCAAATTCACCTTCTTGTAATACACGTAATAGTTTTGATTGCAAATCAATTGGCATCTCTCCAATTTCATCAAGTAAAATAGTCCCGCCATCGGCTAAAGTAAACTTACCTACTTTGTTTTCTACGGCTCCTGTAAAAGCACCTTTCCTATGTCCAAACAACTCACTTTCTATAAGTTCTTTAGGTAATGTGGCACAGTTAATTTTTATAAGAGGCCTATCTTTTCTCAAACTATTAGTATGCAATGCGCTAGCTAACAACTCCTTACCAGTTCCGGATTCGCCTGTGATTAAAACTGTTGTATCCGTTGGTGCTACTTGATTTATTTGTTCTAAGACCTTTTCATAAGCATCACTATGACTTATTATATTACCGGCATTAATTTTACTACTTATTTCTTCTTGCAAATATTCATTTTCATTTTCGAGGCGCTCTTTTAAGGATTTAATTTCTTCCAAGGCTTCAAAGAGTTTTAAATCACGCATTTTTCGTTCGGTAATATCTCTAACAACTGCACAATTATAGTCTTCATTATTATGCCGTAGATGATTAGCGGTTATGTCTACCGGAAACTTTGTGCCGTCCTTCCTTGTAACCATCCACTCAAAATGAAATGCTCCTTTTTCTATTATTTCTTCAAAATGTGTTGACCACCATTCGGCTGTTACAGCTGAATCCAGATCATAAACACTAAATGTTCCTAATTGTTTTTTACTAAAGCCCAATTGCTTTATAAGTGAATCGCTATAATGGACTAATTTACCAGCTCTGTTATAAACGTATATTAAATCTTCTGCGTTATCAATAACCTCTTTATAAAGCTGTAAGGAATTTTCTTTAATTTGCTGATCGGTAATATCTTGATAGACCCCAGAAATTTTATAGACCTTATCACCTTTTAGTATTGGCCTAGCAACAGCTCTAAGAAATCGAGGGGGGGTTTCTGTAGTTTCTAAAACCTCATCATACGAAACGGCTTTTCGCATCACCCCGAGTAATAGGTTTTTCACTTTCTCTGGGTCTTTAAAATAATGAATGACCTTGGCAAGCGTTAAATCGGTTTTATCATCAGTATTAAATATCCGTAATGCTTCTGTAGTTGCAATTAGTGAACCATCTTGTAGATTTAATTCCCAGCCACCTAAATTGGCAATAGCCTCAGTACTGTCCATTACTTTTTTATAAAAACTAGACTTTGTAATGTCATTAACAATAGCACAGATTAGGTTTTTTCCATTATTTGAGAAAAACTGTGAAAAAACCTCTACTTCATAAAATTCACCACTTTTATTTTTATGCGTTTCCTTAAAGTTGTTCGTTTGTTCATTTTTTAAAACTTTCCAGTGCAACTTCCAACTTTCTTCAGTAACCGTATTATTAATATCAAATATAGAAAGCTTTACTATTTCTGCCTTTCGGTACCCCAAACGTTCGCAAAATTTTGAATTGGCATATACAATTTCACCTACTTCATTCATCCACATTACTTCATAAGGTAAAGCTTCAACTAACCATTCTTTTACCAAGGACTCTTGTATTTCTGACTTCATTTCGTTTGAATTTACCTTCAAAAGTAACAATATATTTCTCATATAATAGTGTTTTCTTATATATGAGAATATTTATTCTTAACACACCTCCCATAAGATGCTGACAATAAGTGTTTTAATGCTTTGGCACAAGAATGGCCTATAGTCTGCCAAACGAAACTATTATGAAACGAAAAGAATTTTTAAAAAAAACAATCGCAGGTGGTTCACTTTCAATTTTAGGATTAACAGCTTTTGCAAAAATAAGTAAAGCGGTTACAGATACTAATTCTGAAAATGAAAAACTCGGTTATAATCATTTACCTAATAAAGAATATAAAACTATGAATACAGTACTTCACAAAGCAGACACAAGAGGAGATGCTAACCACGGTTGGTTACAATCAAAACACACCTTCAGTTTTGCTAATTATCACAATCCAGAAAGAATGCACTTTGGTGTTTTACGTGTGCTAAATGATGATAGTGTTGCTCCTGGAATGGGCTTCGGAACTCATCCACATCAAAACATGGAAATAATTTCTATCCCTATAGAAGGAGATTTAGAACACAAAGATAGTATGGGAAATACTGCTGTTATTAAATCTGGTGACATCCAAATATTAAGTGCCGGTAAAGGTATAACACATTCAGAATACAATAAGAATAAAGACAAGCAGGTCAAATTTCTGCAAATCTGGATTATACCTAATCAAAATAATGGAACACCTCGTTATGATCAGATTACATTGAATGTTACTGACCGAAAAAACAAATTTCAACAAATATTATCGCCAAATCCGAAAGATGACGGAGTATGGATTCATCAAGACGCTTGGTTCAATATGACCAATCTTGACAATAGTAAAGAGCTGACCTATCACTTAAACAACCCAGAAAAAAACGGAGTATATGTCTTTGTATTAAAAGGGAATGTCACAGTAAATAACCAAACCTTAAATAATAGAGATGGTTTTGGGGTATGGGATGTGAAACAACTAGATATTAAAGCAGATTCAAATACAGAATTGCTCTTAATGGAAGTTCCAATGAATTAATAAGTAATTAGAAATCAAAATAAGTATAACCGTCAAAAATGACACAAACTAAATAAACATGAAAAAATTAGATAATAATACGATAGCAAAAAGTACCATAGCTGATAACTCTATGGAGTTGATTCCAAACCTTTACGATGCCTTAATACATTCTCCACATTTAATGGAAAGTTTGATGGCCTTTGAAGAAAACTTGGAGGTCGATGGTTACTCAGTATTGGAAATACAATCCATTAGAAAAGACTTTATGGCGGATCTTTTACGCATTGAAAAATCAGTCGTTTTGGAAAGAAATGTCTTTGACTTTAACGAAGGAGTATCCCATTACATGTTAGATGATTTGAGCTCTGGAACTTTTATTTATCAACTGTCAGCATAAAACAATTTATAAATCATAATCAATTAAAAACAACGTAACATGAAAACAATAAAAGGAGGTGTATGCTCTAGCAAAGAAAAATAGCAGTAGTATAATTAAAATAATAACAACACTAATATTAAAATAATAATAACCTAAAAATTAAAAAAGATGAAAAAAATTAAATTAATATTCCCACTTCTCTTAGCAATCACAATGAACGTTTTTGCTCAGAATTCAAACAACGACCCTAAACTTGCTGGCAGTCAACTATTGGATGCAGACAACCACGCATTAATCTTAATTGATTACGAAGGTCAAATGGCTTTTGCAGTACAATCCATAGACATTCAAACTTTAAGAAACAATGCAGGACTAGTAGCAGGTACCTCAAAACTATTTAAGGTGCCTACAATTGTTACTACAGTAGCAGAAAAATCTTTTAGTGGTCCTTTGTTTCCTGAAATTAAAGAATACTATGGTGATGAATCTACCTATATAGACAGAACTACCATGAACTCTTGGGAAGACAAAAGAATTGTTGAAGCAGTTAAAAAAACTGGTAAAAAACGTATCGTACTTGCAGGGCTTTGGACAGAAATCTGTATCACACTTCCTGCATTATCAGCATTAGAAGATGGTTACGAAGTTTATGTAATTACCGATGCTAGTGGTGGTGTTTCAAAAGAAGCGCACGATATGGCTGTAGCACGCATGATTCAAGCTGGTGTAGTACCAATTACATCTATGCAATACTTATTAGAATTACATAGAGATTGGGCAAGAGCAGGGAAATATGTAGAGGTAACCAACTTGGTTAAAAAATATGGAGGTGCTTATGGTTTAGGTATCGATTATATAGGTACAATGAGCGGTTGGATAAAAGAAGGTGGAGACAAACATTAATTAAGTTAATAACGAAGCGCTCTGCAT
>JAESUI010000242.1 GCA_016763135.1 Flavobacteriales bacterium | reverse complement strand
GATGTAGATACAATGGCAATACAAGTAAATGCTTTACCAACAGTAATAGCAAATGCAGCTCCTTCAACAACAGTTTGTAATGGGGATATGGTTACTTTAACTGGGGGAGGTGCAACATCTTACACTTGGTCGGGAGGTGTAACCGATGGTGTAGCTTTTGCAGCAGGAACTACAACTAACTATATTGTTACAGGAACAGATGGGAATGGTTGTATTAACACAAATTCTGTGACTATAACAGTTAACAATTGTACTCAACCAACAGCTAGCTTTACTCCAGATTCATTAACAATATGTGCCGGAGGTGATATTCTATTTACAGATAACAGTACTGGAACAGGAATTACAACTTGGGTTTGGGATTTTGATTTTACTGGTTTGGGAGGTGTTGCTCCTGCAACCGCAAATACCCAAGGACCACATAATGTTACTTATAACACACCTGGGAGTTATAGTGTTAATCTATCCGTAACTGATGCAAATGGGACACATGATACAACTATTATTGTAACTGTAACAACTTGTTCAAATATTAATGCAGGGTTTACAACAAGTAGTAATAGTATTTGTGCAGGTGATTCTGTAGTGTTTACAGATGCTACAACGGGAGGAACACCAACTATATGGCAATGGGATTTTGATTTAACTGCTACAGGTGGTGCAGCTCCCGGTACAGCAATTAATCAAGGACCTCATACAGTTTTCTTTAATAATCCAGGAATTTATACTATAGAACTTATTGTTTTTGATGGAACTGTATTTGATACAACGATAAGTACTATTACTGTTATTGATTGTTCGCCAACGGCAAATTTCTCTGCATCTAATACTACTTTGTGTGAAGCAGACTGTATCACATTTACTGATTTGAGTACAGGAACTCCAACTTCTTATTTATGGTCTTTTCCAGGAGGAACACCAGCTACAGCTACAGGCTCAAACCCTGGGTCAATATGTTACGCAGCTGCAGGTAATTATAATGTAACATTAACGGTAACTAATCAATATGGTGTTGATAATATTGTTATGACAAATTTAATAACGGTCAACTTGTGTACAGCTCCAATAGCAGGCATAATTATGGATGATCCTGATGGAGAAATTTGTGACAATAGCTGTATTGATTTTACTTATGATGGTAGCTTAGGGGGTACACCAACAACGTTAACTTGGACTTTTCCAGGAGGAACACCAAGCACTTTTAATAGTACAGATGCGAATGACACCATTACAGTATGTTGGAATGACACATCAGGTACTTTTAATGTAGGGTTAGCTGTTAGCAATGCAAATGGAAGTTCCAATGCAAATACAAATGTTGTTGTTCATTTAGAACCTATTGTTAATGCAGGATTAGATACTTCAATTACTATTGGAGCTAATGGCTTCTTAAATGCTGTTGTTACAGATACTGCAGGGAATACTGTTTCTGGAGGTACTTTCGGGTGGACACCAACAACTAATCTAACTGATCCTAGTGGTCAAAACACAACAGTTACTCAACCTTTAGAAACCAATACGTATACAGTTACTTATACAGATCAGTATGGATGTGTTGTTACTGATGATATAATAATAACAGTTGATATTGCATTAAATATTGGTGTGCCTAGTGCATTTTCACCTAATGGGGATGGAAGTAATGATTTCTTACTATTAAGAGGTAAAGTAGTTATTCAAACAATGAATCTTACTATTTACAATAGGTATGGCCAAAAGGTATTTGAAACAACTGATATAGATGAAGGCTGGGATGGTACTCATAATGGTAATGAGTTAAATCCTGGGGTATTTGTCTATTATGTTAATGTAACATTTATAGATGGAACTTCGGGTCAGTTGAAAGGAAATGTAACATTAGTAAGGTAATTTTTAGAGAAAAAATATTATGAAGAAGTTAAAATTAGGAATAGTGTTACTGGTAATTATCAGTTCAAATTTATTTGGACAACAAGATGTTCATTTTTCTCAATTCTTTTCATCACCATTAACTTTAAATCCGGCTAACGCTGGTATTTTTAATGGAGATTTAAGAGCTATAATGAATTACAGAAGTCAATGGGGTTCAATTACTCAGCCATACACTACTATGGCAGCATCTGTAGATATGCCTGTTTTGAAAAAAATGAAAAGTGGTATGTTTGGATTAGGCTTAAACTTCTTTAAGGATGATGCAGGAGACTCAAAAATGTCGACAATGAATTATGCACTTTCTTTAGCGTATCATTTGGATATTAGCGGAGGATACAATAAGCATTTCCTATCTATTGGTTTTCAAGGAGGAATGATACAACGAAGTATGAATTACAGTAATTTAACATGGAATGAACAATGGGATGGAGTAACTTTTAATCAAGAAGTAGGTACAGTTGATCAATTAGGAGGGAATAGTGTTAACGCATTAGATTTATCCACAGGTTTACATTGGTATTATGCACCAAGTGATGATAATAGATTTTTTGCTGGGTTTTCAATGTTTCATTTAAACTCTCCTAATGTTGGGTTTAATGAAGATAGTCCGTTAATTAAAAAATACACTTTACATGGAGGTGGAGATATTGGAATAGGTGGTGGGGATTACGCACTTATGCCAAATTTTGTTTTTGTAAAACAAGGAGTAAATCAATACTTTGATATTGGAACGGAAGTAAAAGTTTACATCCAGAAAGATACAAAGTTTACAAATTTTAAAAACCAAATGTATGTTTCATTTGGGCCATATTTAAGGTGGGGAGATGCCATGTATGTTGTGGCACGATTTAATTGGCAAGGGATTACTGCTGCTGTAAGTTATGATTTCAACTTATCTGAATTAACAGCTGTTTCAAGCGGTAATGGTGGTTTTGAAGTAATGTTAGGATACAAAATGGACTTAGGCTCTAATCCTACAAGAGGGCATAGTGTAAGGTTTAATTAGTTTTCGTAAGCTCCTAAATCAGGTGGGTTTCCTCGGCTTACACCATCTTTATCAAAATTGACTCCAATTGGATTACCTGCATTATTAGCTGGAGAATTTCCAGTAATATGATAATCGTTTAAGGCTTGATCTACAAATATGGTTCCTGAAGGATTAACAATTAGATTATTGTAATTAGCTCCACCAGTGCTGTTTGTCGTTTTCAGAATGCAGTAGTCCAGTAAGAAATTTATCGTTCCTCCAGAAATCTCATCAGTATCAAATTCTACATCTTGATCACCATGGATAATACAGTTATAAAAATTAGCAGCTGTTAGGTTGCTTACAACTGTTACTCCATTAATATTTACATAAGCGTTTTGTAAAAATATTGAAGGTGTGCTTCTTGCTCCCCCATTCCAGTAGTTAGCAAAAGTGGTATGGTTAAATTGGTAGTCCCCGTCACCTTGAGCTAAAAAGCTATATTGACCACAATTAGTAATAACAGAATTGGTATCTGTTATTTTATAGTTTTTTGCTAAAATGCCAACGGCAGAACAGTTATATATCTCACAATTATTAAGTCTTAAAGTGTTGGCACTAATTGGTGGTGTTGGGTTAAAAGGATTTGTTTCAGCTTGTATTCCAATAAAAGCATTTTTGATAATGGCATAATTAAAAACATTATCAGTTCCGGCTGTATTTTCATTAATCCATATCCTATCCCATTGTCCAGGTATGTCTTGCCAAGCAAATTCTAATCTTGTACCTTGAAAAACAACAGGGTCAGTTTGTGTTCCGTTTACTAGAATGTTCCCATCTTCATATACCCAAATGCCTGAATTGTTATGCAAATGAATTTGAACACCAGCATCTATTGTTAGTTTGTCATCACCATCTAATGTCAAGTAGCCGCCATAGATTACATAAGGTTTGTCATTTATCCAAGTCGAATCTAAAGCTGTGTTTGAATTGTCTCTATCCAAGTATACAACAGGAATTCCATTAGCTGTTTTGTTGGCAACATAATAGTGTGCGTTTCTTCCCCAAGCAACCAATGCAACACTTTGTGTATTTCCATTGGTAGTAAAATTAATTTTATCGTTAACAATAAAATCAGCGGTAGCACTGTTTGGGTCAATGGTTACTTCTGCAAAGATGAACAAGCTGTCTTTTCCTTCAATTTCTATGTCTGTATGAATATTGCCAGAAATTCCATCTACATTTATTCTAAATTGCGAGTTAGCTCCGTTACCAACAGAAATACTTGAAATAATAATGGTCTTATTACTAGGGTTGTAAATTTTTAGTCGTTGAGTAGTAGATCCAAACGTTGCAAAAACAGTATCAAATAATACAGTATCTGTAGAGAAGTTTAGCGTAACTGAAGAATCAGTGTCAATACTATCTTTCCGACAAGAAAAGGTAAATACTACTACTGTAATTAAAAATAATATGCTTGCAATTTTTCGCATGGATTGTAAAGGTAATTAATCATTTACGTTTAATGATTAATTATATTGTGTTAATCGTTCTGACTTTTAAATTGGAAATCATATAATTTTTTGTAAAAACCATTCTTATTCAATAACTCTTGGTGGTTTCCTTCTTCTACAATTTCTCCTTTATCAATTACCAAAATCTTATCAGCATTTTTAATGGTAGATAAACGATGGGCAACAATTATAGAAGTTCTGTCTTTGGTTAATACACTTGTAGCATGTTTAATCAGCTCTTCAGATCCACTATCTATAGAAGATGTAGCCTCATCTAAAATTAACACTTGTGGTTGGTGTACATAAGCTCTAATAAATGATATTAATTGCCGCTGACCAACAGAAAGCATTGCCCCTCGTTCCTTTACATCATAATGGTAGCCACCAGGAAGTTTTGAAATAAAATCATGAGCGCCAACTTTTTTAGCAGCCTCAATAACTTCTTGTTCAGAAATATCTTCGTTATAAAGAGTAATGTTATTTAAAATACTATCAGAAAAAAGAAAAACATCTTGTAATACGATAGACATAAATCTTCTTAATTCATAAAGTTCTAAGTCTTTGATGTTAGTATCATCAATATAAATATCTCCTTTATTAATTTCATAATACCTTCCTAATAAATTTATGATAGAAGATTTCCCTGCTCCCGTTGCACCAACAAGAGCTAAGCTTTCTCCTTTATTGATTTTAAAAGAGATATTTTTTAATACCCAATTTTCGTCATTATAAGCAAACCACACATTTTTAAACTCTATATTTCCTTGAAGGGTATCTGTATTTTTTGTTCCGTTATTTTCAATTGTAGATTCAGTATCCAACACTTTAAAAACACGCTCAGAACTTACCATTCCCATTTGTAACGTGTTAAACCGATCTGCTAGTTGCCTTATAGGTCGATAAAGCATGTAGACAAAAAGAGTGAACGAGAATATTTCACCAGCAGTGGCGTATCCTAGAGCAACCTCCTTAAATCCAAACCAAACTAATAGGGCAATGGAGAGGGCAGATAAAATTTCTACTACAGGAAAAAAAATGGAATAGGCCCAAACTGTTCTAATGTGAGCAGCTCTATGTTTTTCATTAATACCAGAAAAAATTTCCATTTCAACTTCTTCACGATTAAATATTTGAACAATGGACATACCCGTTATATGCTCTTGTACAAAGGTGTTTAAACGAGAAACTTGCTCTCTTACATCTTGAAAAGCTTTTTTTATTACATTTTTAAAGATAGTGGTCGCTATAAAAAGAATAGGAATAGGAATTAAAGTAATTAATGCCAGATCCCAATTATAATAAAGCATGTAGACGACAATAGAAACTATTTTTAGTAAATCGCCAATAATTACTAAAATACCGCCAGAAAACATTTCGGCTATTGTTTCAATATCAGAAACGGTTCTGGTAACTAACTGACCAATAGGTGTATTGTCAAAGTGTTTTAGCTTAAAATTAATAACGTGTTCAAAGGTTTGATTTCTAAGGTCTTTAATTACATTTTGCCCTAGTAAATTCCCTAATAAGGTAAAAAAGTATTGAAAAATAGATTCAATAATTAAAAATCCAATCAATAACATTGTCATAGTAAACAAGCCATTAGCATCTACTTCTTTGATGTAATCATCAACGGCAACTTGTATTAATATAGGGCGAATTAAAGCGATAAGTGCTAAAATAATAGTTAAGGAAGCAGTGATGTAAAACATACGATTGTAAGGTTTTACATAAGTCATTACTCTTTTAAACAAAGAGAAATCAAAAGCTTTACCTGTTACACTTTTAGCCATTAAAAACCTCCTTTGGATAAATAACTTGTGTTAAATATAATCCGTGAGCAGGAGCTGAGGTACCTGCTTCACTACGGTTTTTAGAATTGATTATGCTATCCAATTTATTAACAGAAATTTTTTGTTGACCAATTTCAAGCATTGTTCCAACAATTGCTCTTACCATATTTCTTAAAAAACGATTGGCAGTAATGGTGAAAACGATACAGTCGTTTTTTATTTTCCAGTTGGCAAAAGTGACATTGCAATCATTAGTGTGTGTATCAGTATTGCTTTTACTAAAACAAGAGAAATCGGTGTAGTTTAAAAGTTGAGTAGAAGCTTGATTCATTAATTCAATATCTAGTGGATATGGGAAGTAATGAGCCTTGTTTTTTAAAAAGGGGTTTTTAGTTGGAGTAATCCAGTACTCATAAGTTCTTGCTGTAGCTCCAAATCGTGTATGAGCATCATCATTAACTTTTGTAATTGATGAGCAAGAAATATCATCAGGTAAAAGTGTATTTAATTTGAATTGAATTTTCTTAATCTCAAAAGTAGCATCCGTATCAAAATGAGCATAAAGTTGCTTAGCGTGTACACCAGTATCAGTTCTTCCAGCTCCAGTTACTAGTATTTCTTCTTGTAAGAGTGTAGATAGCGCTTTGTTTATTTCTGCTTGAACAGAATTGGCATTTTGTTGAATTTGCCAACCATGGTAGTTAGTGCCATCATATTTTATTTCTACAAAAAATCTACTCATAAGAACGGACAAAAGTAAGAAATATAAGGATTTGAAGATTATTTAATCTCTTCCTTTTTCTTTAAGGAGTGGTACAAATCTAAACAAGCCTAAATCTTCAGTTTCAAATTTGTTTTCAGCGAGTTTGATGATTTTTTTCATTCTTTGGCTATCGCCTTCATCAACAGGTATTACAAGTATTCCTCCGATTTTCAATTGTTTTAATAAATCCTCTGGTATATATGGAGCACCTGCAGTAACAATTACTTTATCGAATGGAGCAAAGGTTGGTAAACCAACATAACCATCACCATAAAATAATTTGGTATTATAACTTAGCTTTGGCAATAGTTCTTTTGTTCTGTCAAATAATGCTTTTTGTCTTTCTATAGAAAACACTTTTGCACCCATTTCTAACAAAACAGCAGTTTGGTAACCAGAACCTGTTCCAATTTCCAAGACTTTATCTCTTGGTTTTAAGTCTAATAATTCTGTTTGAAAAGCTACAGTATATGGTTGTGAAATGGTTTGTCCTGCTCCTATAGGAAAAGGCTTGTCTTCATAAGCATATTTATGTAGAGCATTATCAGGAATAAATAAATGACGAGGGATAGTTTCAATAGCAGCAAGCACATTAGTGTCCTTGATTCCTTTTTTAGCAACAATTTCTGCTAATTTTTTTCTTAAGCCCTTATGTCTATACGTATCTATCATCCAATTTATTCTGCAACAAAATAAGTAAGATTATTTGATAGTTGTACATCCTTTTTTACTGTTATTATTAAGTTTTGGGTGTTAATAAGAAATTGTTTCATACTAAATGCCGCATAAACATTCATGTATGTTTGCCATACAATGTTAAAAGTAGGCGTAATAGGAGCTGGAAATCTGGGGGAAACCCACATTAAATTGTTAAAAGGAATTAACGATTTTGAATTGGTAGGTTTTTATGATGGAGATGAATCTCTTAAAAAAAATGTTTCCCAATCATTAAATACAAAATCTTTTAATAATGTAAATGAATTAATAGATTTAGTAGATGTGGTTGATATTGTTAAACCAACTATTTCTCATTTCGATTACGCAGTAAATGCCATTAAACAATCTAAGCATGTTTTTATTGAAAAACCTGTAACAACAACAGTTGATGAAGCAAAGCAATTATTAGAATTAGCAGAAGAAGCAAATGTGAAAGTTCAGGTTGGCCATGTTGAACGGTTTAATCCTGCATTTAAAGCTGCATTACCATACATTACAAATCCTATGTTTATAGAAACACATCGGATGATAAAATTTGACCCTAAAAAGGCAAATATTCAGGTTGTAATGGATTTAATGAGCCATGATTTAGATATTATTTTGAGTGTTGCAAATTCTAATATCAAAAAGATTAGTGCTAAAGGAGTTGAAGTTATTGGGAGTACTCCGGATATTGTTAATGCTATTATTGAGTTTGATAATGGATGTGTAGCGAACTTAACAGCAAGTAGAATTTCATTGAAAGACGAACGTATTTCTAAGTTTTATCAAAAAGATGCTCATATAAAAATAGATTACTTAGCACAAGAGACGAGCTTGTTTTCATTAAAGAAAAATGGTAAAATAGAAATTTGTTCTAAGCAATTAACCATTAAGAAAGAAAATCCTATTCAAAGAGAATTAGAAGAGTTTGCTCATGCAATAATCAATAATACTACACCAGAAGTTGGTATTCATGATGGAAGTGTAATGTTAGATGCTGCTTATCGAGTTGCAGAAAAAATGCAAATTACTTCCTCATTAATCTAAGATTAATACATTTGCACAATATTTTTTAAAAACGCACGTTCACGTGTATATTAAAGACACTTTGCACAATATTAAATTCTATAGTCTATTTATAATTCTAAGTATTATTTTGTCTTCATGTTCTAAAGAGAATTATGAAGCACAATTGCCTACTTATATTTCAATAGATCAAATAACTGTAACTACAGATTTAGCTACTCAAGGTTCATCTACATCAAATATAACTGATGCCTGGGTTTATGTTGATGATAATTTGGTTGGAGTTTTTGAATTACCTGCAACGTTTCCAGTTTTAAAAGAAGGAAATGTGACTATGAAAGTGTATGCAGGTATAAAAGATAACGGTATTTCATCCACAAGAGCAAGGTATTTACTTTATGATCCTCATATTGAGCAATTAAATTTAGTAAAAGGAGAAACGATAAAAGTGAATCCAAACGTAACTTATGCTTCTGGAGCTATTTTTCCATGGATAGAAGATTTTGAAAATCCAAGTTTATCATTTCTTTATACTACTGATAGCGATACGATAATCAATAAGCAATCAACTGATGTAAGGGATGGAGTATTCTCTGGACAAGTATATTTAGATACTGGAATGGACTTTTTTGAGGCTACTTCAATAGCTTTTACAACTATACCACGTAATGGTCGACCTGTTTATTTTGAGTTAGATTTTAAAACCAATCAGGAGTTATTGATTGGGATTTATTTAGATACAGGTAAAGCCTTGTATATAGTTTTGAAAGAGACTTCTGAATGGAAAAAAGTTTATATAAATCTCACAGGCATTATTAACAGTTTGGCGTCATCTTCTGAAGTGAAAATATTTATTGGTTATGATGTACTTGCTAATCCTTTTACTGCCACTAATCCGGAAATTCATTTAGACAACCTTAAACTGGTTCATTTATAATGAATAAAAAGCTACATGTTTTAAAATACATTACACTTGATGTAATTGCAGCAGCTATTGCTTGGACTTTGTTTTTTGTTTATCGAAAAGCGTACCTAGAGCCACTTAAATTTGGTTATGAAATCCCTGTTTCTTTTGATAAGAATTTTTATTACGGCTTACTCCTTATTCCAGTATTTTGGATAGTTATATATTTCATAATAGGGACTTATAAAAAGATTTATAGGAAGTCAAGGTTAAAAGAATTTGGTCAAACATTTTTGATATCTATAATAGGAACATTAGTCTTGTTTTTCGTGCTATTATTGGATGATGAGATTGCTTCATATACCCATTATTACAAGTCTTATGTTGCATTATTTGTCCTGCACTTCACACTAACAGAGTTGTTTAGACTTGTTTTAACTACTTATACAGGCAAAAGAATTAAGAATAGAAAAATTGGTTTTAAGACTTTAATTATTGGATCAAATGAAAATGCTTTAGAGTTGTACAAAGAAATTGAAGATCAAAAATATTCTACAGGAAATGATTTAATAGGTTTTACTCATGTTAAAAAAGCGGGTAGTTATTTGCTGGATGATTACTTGCCACATTTTGGTAATTGTGTTGATTTAAGAGCAACTATTGAAAAATATGAAATTGAGGAAGTAATTATTGCAGTTGAATCTTCAGAGCATGATAGTTTAGGAAGTATTATTACTGAATTAGAAGGGCTTAAGGTTATCATTAACGTAATTCCTGATATGTATGATATACTTTCTGGTTCTGTTAAAATGAGTTCTATTTTTGGCACTCCACTTATTGTAATAACTAAAGATATAATGCCGATTTGGCAGCAATCTGTTAAACGATTCATAGATGTAGTTACTTCAATCATTGTATTGATACTATTTTCCCCTGTTTATATAATAACAGCAATTATAGTAATGACAACCTCTAAAGGGCCTGCAATTTTTTCGCAACAGAGAATAGGAATACATGGTAAGCCATTTACTATTTTTAAGTATAGATCTATGCGTACTGATGCTGAAAAAAATGGACCTGCACTTTCCAGTGAAAAAGATAGTAGAATTACAGGATTTGGTAAATTTATGAGGAAAGTTCGTTTAGATGAGATGCCTCAGTTTTACAATGTATTAATTGGAGATATGAGTTTGGTTGGACCAAGACCAGAACGCCAATTTTTTATTGATCAGATAATAAAAACTGCACCACACTATAATCACTTACTTAAGGTTCGTCCAGGAATTACTTCTTGGGGTCAAGTAAAGTATGGTTATGCTGAAAATGTGGGGCAGATGATAGAACGATTAAAATTTGATATTATCTACATTGAAAATATGTCATTATTAGTAGATTTTAAAATTCTTATCTATACTGTACTTATAGTAATGAGGGGCGCAGGGAAGTAGAGTAGAGAATATTGAAACATATTCTATCCAGTATAAAAAATACCCCGATTAAATGATGCTGTACTGACTTTATTAAATCTATTCCATTGAACCAGCTTCTTTTTCTTATTTTTAGTCGATGAAAAAAAAATGTTTATTTAGCGGATTATTACTCCTTTTATTCTCTACTTCATTACAATCTCAAACTGTAAACCATTGGGAAACTGCTATTTTTGATAATGATATTTGGAAATATTTAATAGGTACTTCAGAACCAGATACCAATTGGAGGAAACTTTCATTTAATGATTCTGGGTGGTTACAAGGTCAGGGTGGGATAGGCTATGGAGATGGAGATGACAATACAGTTGTAGCCACTACTGTTTCCCTTTATTTGAGAAAATCTTTTACTATAGTTGATACTTCAAAAATTGAGCAAGCGGTATTAAATGTTGATTATGATGATGCTTTTGTTGCTTATTTAAATGATGTAGAAATTGCACGTGCAAATGTTGGTTCTGTAGGAGATCATCCAACTTTTAATCAAACATCTACAGGGTTACATGAAGCGCAGATGTATCAAGGGGGGAATCCTGATCAGTTTTTAATAAATGTACAGTTACTAAAGGCAAACTTACTGCCTGGGAATAATGTGCTATCTGTTCAAGTTCATAATGAAAATATAAGTTCTTCAGATTTAACTTCTCGTATTTTTTTATCTCTTGGGATAAATGATGGCTCCACAAATTATTCTTCTACACCAAACTGGTTTCAGCCTCCTTTTGTTTTTACTTCATCTAATTTGCCTATTGTAATTCTAAATACTAACAACCAAACTATACTAGATAACATTAGAATTGTGGCAGATATGGGCATTATTTATAATCCTGGAGGGGTAAGAAATTATATGACAGACCCATTTAATGAATACAATGGTAAAATAAGTATAGAGTTAAGAGGGTCTTCTTCACAGTCGTTTCCTAAAAAATCTTATAGTTTAGAAACGCAAGATACTCTTGGTAATAATAATAACATTGCAATTATGGATATGCCATCAGAAAATGATTGGGTATTGTATGCTCCGTATTCAGATAAATCTTTAATTAGAAATGTATTTACTTATCGTTTTGGAGAAAAATTAGGAGGATATACACCGAGAACTAAATTATGTGAGGTAGTTTTAAATAATGTTTACCAAGGAGTTTATGTTTTTACAGAAAAAATTAAAAGAGATAAGGATAGGGTTGATATTGCTAAATTAGATTTAGATGATTTAGCAGGAGATAGTTTAACGGGAGGTTATATCATTAAAATTGATAAACAAACTGGAGGAAGTGGATATGACTGGAGTTCCCCAATAGCACCACCGAATGCAAGTTTTCAGCAAATAAACTATCAATTTCATTATCCGAAACAAAACGACATATTACCTGCTCAAGCAAATTATATTGAAACCTATATTACAGACTTCGAGAACGCTTTAGATGGACCCAACTATACCGATCCTACTTTAGGATATCGAAATTATATTGATGTACCATCCTTTATAGATTTTTTCATCATGAATGAACTCACAAAAAATGTAGATGGGTTTAGGCTAAGTACCTATATGCATAAAGATAAGGATAGTAAAGGTGGAAAGCTTACTATGGGGCCACTTTGGGATTTTAATTTGGCATTAGGAAATGCCAATTATTGTGATGGATCAGTTACTAATAGCTGGGGACTTGATTTTAATTATGTCTGTTCAGGTGATAGTTGGTTAAATCCCTTTTGGTGGGAAAAATTAGGACAAGATTCTACTTATAACAATCAGTTAAGGTGTAGGTGGGAAAATTTGAGATTGAATGAATTGCATTTGGATACGGTACTTAATTATATTGATACTATGGCTGTTTATATTGATGAGTCTCAACAACGAAATTTTCAAAAATGGCCCATATTAGGAACTTATGTTTGGCCTAATGACTATGTAGGGCCAACTTATGCGAGTGAAATTAATTACCTTAAAAACTGGATTACCAGCAGAATAGTATGGATAGATAATAATATTCCAGGGAATTGCTATAATGTTGGTGTTGATGAGCATGCTTTTGAAACATTGTTTGAGATTTATCCTAATCCTGCCAACAACTATTTTAATGTTAGTTTAAATTCATTTAACGAAAAGTATGTAACACTGTATAATGGACTTGGACAAGTAATCTACCAAGTAAAAACAAATGATAACAAAGTTTTTATTGATGTCTCGCAACAGCCAAATGGTATTTATATGCTAGAGGTAATAGAAGAGGGGATAAGTAAAACGAAAAAAGCAATTAAATATTAATAACGTTTTGCAGAAAAAAAATATCCTACTCATTTTATTAGTTTCCATCCTTTTATTTTCCTGTGAAAAAGAAATAGGGAGAATAGATTTAACTCAAAACGATACAGTCATTATAGAATTTGATTTAGAAAAAGATAGAGAAGTTAAATTCTGGACCAATTTGGATATTGAATACAAGGAGAAACCATTATTTGTTTATGATTTTGAGTTTTATAAAGGCGATGAGTATTTATTAAAAGGAGGAACAGATCCTTTAATAACAATAAATAATAGAGATGAAGAGTTAACTGTTGTTAATGGAATAACTCACTGGAAATTCTATGGTAGACTAGATGGTAGCTTTATTCCAAAATCTGATGGTAGGTTTATTTTTAAAACCACTTTTATTAGGAACAATACTCCAGATTTAAAAATCAATAAAGCAGAAATAGTTTTTATCAAATAAGGGCTCAATGAGCCCAGATAATTAAAGATGCACTTAAGTTTGAAGAAGTAAATACAGTAGCTCGACATTATTTAGTTTTCTTCATTCATAATTCACAATTCATAACTAATTTTACCTCCTCAATGAACTCGAACAAAAAAGTAGCATTATACACTTTAGGCTGTAAGCTTAATTTTTCTGAAACATCTTCTATTGCAAGAATGTTTGAGGAAGAAGGTTTTGCACGTGTTGATTTTAATGAGACTCCAGATGTTTATGTAATTAATACTTGTTCGGTTACAGAAAATGCAGATAAGAAATGTAAGCAACTAGTTAAAAAAGCACTTAAGATAAATCCTAATGCTTTTGTTGCTATTATTGGTTGTTATGCTCAATTAAAACCAGAAGAGATTGCTCAAATTTATGGAGTGGATATGGTATTGGGGGCTTCAGAAAAATTTAAAATTGTAGCGCATTTTCAAGATTTAGAAAAGAAAGAAAAAGCTGAGGTTTTTGCCTCAAAAATTAATGAGGTCAATGAATTTGTTCCCTCATATTCAAAAGGAGATAGAACACGTTCATTTTTAAAAATACAAGATGGTTGTGATTACTTCTGTACTTTTTGTACGATTCCTTTAGCAAGAGGAAAGAGTAGGAATCATTCGGTTGCTGAAACAGTTAAAATAGCCAAAGAAGTAGCACAAACAGCTGCTAAAGAAGTTATTCTTACAGGAGTTAATATTGGCGATTTCGGACAAGGTAAAGGCGAAAATTTTTATAAACTAATTCAGGAATTAGATCAAATAGAAGGAATAGAACGCTTTAGAATTTCATCTATTGAACCTAATCTATTGACTGCCAAAATAATTGAGTTTGTTGCTCAATCTAATAAGTTTATGCCTCATTTTCATATTCCGTTGCAATCGGGTTCTAATAAGATCCTAAAAGCAATGAGAAGGAAATACATGAAAGAATTGTATGTAGAACGAGTAGTAAAAATTAAGGAACTAATGCCTCATGCTAGTATTGGAGTTGATGTAATAGTTGGTTTTCCTGGCGAAACAGAAGAAGATTTTTTAGAAACTTATAATTTTATTAATGAATTAGATGTTTCATACTTACATGTGTTTACTTACTCAGAAAGACCAAATACAACAGCAATAAAAATGGAAGGAGTTGTCTCAAAAGAGGAGCGAAGCAAACGAAGTAAAATGTTGCATATCCTTTCAGATAAAAAGAAGCGTTTCTTTTATAATCAGCATTTAGGGAAATCTTATAATGTTCTTTTTGAAGCAGAGCAACACGAAGATTTTTTAAATGGTTTCACCGAAAATTACATTAAAGTAAAAGTGCCTTATGCACAAGACTTAGAAAATCAAATTAAAACGATTAATTTAGCAGACATCGATTTAGATGGAGTTGTTCGTGTTAAATTAGAACAACCATTAATTATTAAATAATAAGCTTTAGTAAATGTTCCCATACCTATCAGATTTAATTGAGTACCTATTCGGATTTTCATTTTCTTTTCCATTGCCAATGTTTGGTTTTATGGTGGCATTTGCATTTATTGGAGCCAACTATCTTTTTACTTTAGAAATGAAACGAAAAGAAAAAGAAGGGTTGCTATTTTCATCAACTATTAAAGTAATGAAAGGTGAAAAAGCAAGCATTTCCGATTTAGTTGGTAATGGATTTTTTGGCTTTGTTTTAGGTTTTAAATTAGAGCCTATTGTTCTTAATTATAATGAGGTAATTAAAGATTTGCCAGGATTTATCTTGTCGTTAGAAGGTAGCTTTATTGCTGGGCTGTTAGGTGCAGGGTTATTGGCATATTTAAAATATAGAGAAGTAGAGAAAAATCGATTAGAAACACCAGTTGAAGTAGAAGAAAGAGTGCACCCATACCAACTTGTTGGCACTATGACTTTTATTGCAGCTATTGGTGGAATATTTGGTGCAAAAATTTTTGATTCTATCGAGAACTTAGATAGGCTTTTTTCTGATCCTATGGGAGTAATATTCTCTGCATCAGGGTTAAGTATTTATGGCGGATTGATAATTGGCGGAGGATCCGTATTGTATTATGCTCACAAAAAAGGATTGAGTTTAATTCATGTTTTTGATGCTTGTGCTCCAGCAATGATGTTAGGTTATGGGATTGGTAGAATCGGTTGTCAGCTGTCGGGAGATGGTGATTGGGGGATGCCAAATTATAACGAAATGCCAGCAATAATTAGCTTTTTACCAGATTGGATGTGGAGTTTTGATTATTATGGAAACATTAGCGGAACTGATTTAGGTGCTCTAGGAAGACCAATGATGAGTGATGGTTTTATGTATGAAGGAAATGCTTGGCCAACACCATTTTACGAAACGGTAATGGCTTTTATTATTACAGGTGTATTATGGCTTTCTCGTAAAAAAATAAAAATTCCAGGAATTATACTTTCAATGTACCTTATTATGAATGGGGTTGAGCGTTTCTTTATTGAAAAAATAAGAATCAATTCTGATTACAATATTTTTGGTTTTGAAGCTACACAAGCAGAAATTATTGCTGTCGCAATGTTTATTTTTGGCTGCTTTGGTATTTGGTATTTTATTAAAGTTGCTAAAAAGGCAAGTGTTTAATCATTAAAAAAAGAGACTGACACTCGAATATTCGATCCAACATTAATTTCGGAGTGTAAATCAAAGCTGCCTCCGATAATATTAACTCTTTTTACCATATTTTGTAATCCGATTCCTTTACTGGTATTTATTATTGATTCAGAATCGAAGCCACACCCATTATCACTTACTTCTAAATTTATTTTATTATCGTTATAAATTAAGTTAATGGTCATTAAATCGGCATTGGCATATTTAATTGAATTGTTTACAAACTCCTGTAGCACACGATATAAATTAGTTATAATTGATCCAGGAACCGATTCTGGGCTTTCTCCTACAATATTTAATTTAAATTTTATATCGGTATTTTGAAATCGAGAAATTAGTCTTTTTATAGCCAGAGATAATGATTCGTTTTCTTTCAAAGGGTAAAGGTCGTGTGAAATCTTTCTTACTTCATCAATAGCGTCTTGTGTTATATTAATAATGTCTTCCACCTTTTCTTTATTACTTTCTTTAAGGATAGACTTTTGAAGTGCAAATAATCTCATTTTTATTGCAACAATACTTTGATTAACACCATCATGTAATTCTTGAGCCAAACGGTTTCTTTCTTTTTCTTCACCGTTTATCATGGCTTCAGTTATTTCTTTTGAAATCTTTTTTTCAGATGTTATATCATGAATTACAGCTAAAGCACCAATTACTTTATTATTTTTAAAATATGGAGAAGCACTAATTAATACATTTAAGATATTCCCCTCCTTAGTTCTCATGTTTACCTCATACTTATTACTCGAACCTGTTTTTCGTATGGGAACCATTTTTGATACGGCTTCAACACTTTCCTTATCAGCTAATATAAAATAACCTTGCTTACCAATTAATTCTTCTTTTTTATAATGAAACATTTTTAATAAAGAAGTATTAATATATCTAATTACACCTGCATTATCACTAATAAGAACAGCATCAGACATAAATTCAATAATGTTATCAGAAACTTGATATGGAGAGTAAGAAAGAAGATTAAATTTTTTCAAAGCAATAATTGATGCCAGAGAGAAAAAAGTAATAGACGTTGTTGTTAGCGGAACTGGGTTTATATTTAATACCTCTGGAAAAACTATTTCAGTTGTAAGCCCTTGGATTAAAGGGATAAGAAATCCAACGGTTATTAATCCAATTTTAGCCCTATCATCTTTTGTCCTGGATTTAATCCAATTACTAATGAATATATATGCACAAAAAAGACCAACTATTGATAGGTGTAAAGATTCTATAGTATTAAATAAATCCTTGCTGGTTTGTATATAACCTAAAGAAGAAGTGTATTTCATTTCAATTGGAATTACTCCAACCATATTTAAAATGATAAGTACGATGGCAGGGAAAAAGATGATAGAGACAATTAATGAGGTGTTTTTATTTTCAAAGCTTCTAGTGAGCAATAAACTAAAGTAAAGACAACTAGATACTAGCAGCAGTACACTAGAATTCATTACTACATAAATTCTATTGGCAAGTTCTATATCAATTATAATTCTTAGGAAACCTTCACCTATTTGCCAAATAAAAGCAGCTATTACTATTAGTGAGAAGGTGATAGATAATCTAGTTTTTGGTAAAAAATAATAGGAATATATGAATATGCCCAAATTAATTAGCCCTGGAATAAAAGCTAATAAAGCAACATTTATATTTTCTAATGTAAATAACATTTAGTAATGATTAAACAGCTTTTGTAAAATACGAAGATGTTTATGTCAATGTTACTGGATTTGCTACTATTCTTGTGATTTTCAGCAGAAGTACTTACTCTCAAGAGAATAATACCTAGTAAATTAAGACTTGGTTGTTGCTATTGTTATTCTTCCTCTTGAAATAAGTCTTGCAAAAGACAAAAAAATACCTCGGTATGCTAATTTGTTATTGCCTAACCACTTTCCGATAAACCACTTTACCCTCAGCTTCAATTCTAATAAAGAGTATACCTTTAGGAAACTGGCTAACATCTACTTTCTTGCTCTGCTCATTTATTCTTCTCTCTCGATATAACAATTGTCCAAGAGCGTTATTGATAGTTAAATTATAAGGTTTATTGATTCCTTCTATGGTAAAATGAGTTGTGGTAGGGTTGGGGTAGATGTTAACTATATTATCAGTATTTGATTTAGTATTAATTGAGGTGCTTTCATTGCAAATGAATAGTGAAAAAATAACTCCAGCAGGGAATCCAACAACACTATCTAATACTTCAATCTGAGAAATTGGACCTGGTATAACTAGTTCTACACAGCCCACTGCGCTAGTTCCACCTGGAGCAATCATATTTCCATTTAAATTCAGTATAGGTATGGAATTGGTTTGTGGACAACTTATTGGATTGCCAACATTTGTAAGAGGATAATGACTTCCATTTACAGTCAATTTAACAATGTCCTTATTAGATGAAATATTCGTTATTGCGCTAAAGTTTAAACTTATGGAATCAATAGGTGGAGAAAACTGAAATGTGTAGCTACCATCACTAACTTGTCCCACAAGATAAGGAGTAGTGAAAGCTGGACAATAACTAGTATTAGTAGAAACTGAACCTAAAGACGAAATTGTAACATTAGTGCCGTTAATGTTCATACTCCCATTCAAATGAGTTACTTGATTTAAACACTGCCCAACCACTAGGTTTGAAACTAATAGAAATAATATGATTATGATTTTGTTCACTCTTTAAAGTTAAACAATTTTGCCAAAAGCACTTTTGTTAATAAATTGGAGAAGGAGCCATTGTATATTTAGATAAGAATGGGATACTTTGTAAGAGTTTAAATTCGTTTAATATGTTTCATTTAAAAGTAGGAGATAAAGCTCCAGAATTTGATGTAAAAGATCAAAATGGTAAGGTGCATCAAATTGTTGATTACCAAGGCAAAAAGATTATCCTTTATTTTTATCCTAAAGATTTAACACCTGGTTGTACGGTGCAATCTTGCGATTTGAGAGACAATTACGAAAGTCTAAAATCAGATGGTTTTGAAGTAATTGGAGTTAGTGCAGATGATGAAGCAAAACACCAAAAATTTATTGCTAAGCATAAATTACCTTTTAATTTATTGGCTGATACCAATAGAGAAGTGTTAAACAAATATGGTGTTTGGGGAGAGAAGAAATTTATGGGAAAAATTTACGATGGAATTCATAGAACAACATTTATTATAGATGAAAATGGGGTGATTGAAAACATTATAACAAAGGTAAAAACTAAAATTCATACCCAACAAATTAGGGGTTTGGGATGAAGAGAAAAACCTACAGTGTAGGTTTTGGTATTAAATTAAAAAAAATACATCCTCTGTAGGTGTTGATTTTATTACTGTTTTTAAAATTAACATTTCATTAACTACAAATTGTAGATTATTTAACTTACATTTGTAGTGTTAAAATAATTATTCAGAAAAACAGATATAACATGATAGCAGAAATGGTAGAGCCAAACGCAGATAAATTAAAAGCACTTCAATTGACAATGGATCGATTGGAAAAATCTTACGGAAAAGGAACAATTATGAGGTTGGGAGATACCCCTATTTCAGATTTAGATGTAATTCCTACAGGATCATTAAATTTAGATTTAGCATTGGGTATAAAAGGATATCCAAAAGGAAGAGTGGTAGAAATTTATGGTCCAGAATCTTCAGGTAAAACAACCTTAACGATACATGCAATTGCCGAATGTCAGAAACAAGGAGGTATTGCTGCTTTTATTGATGCAGAACATGCTTTTGATCCAGCTTATGCTAAAAACTTAGGAGTTGATATTGATAACTTAATTATTTCTCAGCCAGATAATGGTGAGCAGGCATTAGAGATTGCTGATAATTTAATTCGTTCTGGAGCTATTGATTTATTGGTAATAGATTCTGTAGCTGCATTAACTCCAAAAGCTGAAATAGAAGGTGAAATGGGCGATTCTCAAATGGGATTACAAGCTCGTTTAATGTCTAAAGCACTTCGTAAACTAACAGGGTCAATTAAAAAGGCAAACTGTTGTGTGATATTTATTAATCAATTAAGAGAAAAAATTGGTGTAATGTTCGGTAATCCAGAAGTAACTTCTGGAGGTAATGCATTAAAGTTTTATGCTTCTATTAGAATAGATATTAGAAGATCTTCTCAAATTAAAAATGGAGAAGAAGTGATTGGAAACAGAACAAGAGTTAAAGTGGTAAAAAACAAAGTTGCCCCACCATTTAGAAAAGCTGAATTCGATATTATGTACGGAAAAGGAATTTCTAAAGTTGGTGAAATAATTGATTTAGCTGTAGATATGAATATTGTGAAAAAAGCAGGAAGCTGGTTTAGTTATGGTGACACAAAACTAGGGCAAGGAAGAGATGCTGTTAAAGAATTAATAGGAGATAATCCT
>JAESUI010000241.1 GCA_016763135.1 Flavobacteriales bacterium | reverse complement strand
GATGGTATTAAAAAGATTGATGCTATTTCTGTCGGATTAAAAGAACTAAGACCTTATGCATTAGAGGAGCAGGATCCAACCTTAACAAAGGTAACCCGCTTAACTTATGAGCATATAGACGAAAACAAAACATTCAATATACCTTTGCCTCCAGAGGAAGCAATTGCTCCTGAATTAGAAGAAGGTGAAGAAGCTCCAGAAGAAGTAGAAATGATTGTGAGTACTATTGAATCTGATGATGATAGACTAGAAAGTTTAGATTATTTATTGTCATTAATGTTGGATAGAGAAAATGCTGACAATAAGCTAGATATGTTTGCTTACAGAGATGCTCTAAAAGAATTTTAAAAAATATAAATTCATAAAAAAAGCCTCATTCGTTATAACGAATGAGGCTTTTTTTATATTCTAATTTCTTAAAGATTACTTATCCACTTATACCTCCATCAGCTGGGCCATCAGGATTTGTGTGTGAAATAGAAGCAATGTGTCTTCCATTTGCTTCCATGGTATAAAAACATTCAAGACCTACGGTAAGTTCTTCACCATTATTATCATCAGGTGTGTGTGCTATAACTTTTTTACCACCACCTTCAGGGGTAATAAATGCAACACCATGTCCAGTTCCGTTTCCTGGAGGATGTAATTCGTCAACTGTTCCTTTTATTGCCATAATTTGATTGTTTTTTAAGCCTATAATTGGCTAGTTAATAATAATTATTTTTCTTAAATCTATATATTTTTCCTTAAGTAACAATTTTTTTTATAAAGAATTTTATATCTTGGTAGCAATAAATATGAAAAAACTCATCCTATTCATACTAATTCTTTCTATGGCTAAACTTCCAGTTTTAGCTAATGTAGAGATAGCAAAGATTGATAGTATACTTATATATGTAGACGATTATATCCTTTCTGTTAAAATGTTTTCTAACATTTCGACCCCTAGTTTATTGAGTTATGTTAAAGATGCAGATGATGATTTATCAAAATGCAAGATTTATAATACGTTATGTTGGAGATATTTTTCATCTGATCCACCAAGAGCAATGGAGTATGCCAATTTACAAAATACTTTAGCAATAAAACTCAATAATTTTTCTGCTAAAATTGCTGCATATGATAATATAGCCTATTTACATAAGGCGTTTGGTGATTTAGATAAATCTATTACTTATATGCTGAAAGCATTAAAAGATAAGGAGTCGATAAGAGATACTGTTGGGATGTCAACTAGTTTGAGCGGACTAGGCTCTATTTATTATTCCATGAACAATTTTAAATTAGCATTAAAATATTATAAACAGGTTTATGAATTAGAAAAAAAATCAACGAGCAAAGAACGAAGGGAGACGAAAAGAAGGTTGGCTATAACAACTGAAAATATAGGTTCTTGTTACTTAGAATTAGACCAGACTGAAAAGGCACTGGAAAGTTTTTTTAAATCAATTGAATTATTCAAAGATTGTGATTATGACAATGTTTTTAGCTCACCATATATGAATATTGGCACGATTTATTTCCAAAAAAACGAATATGAAAATGCGTTGGCGTATTTTAAGGAAGGAGCTAGAAGAGAAGAGGAAAATGGAGATGTTTCATTGTTAGCCAATGTTTATGGTAATATTTCTGAACTTTATTCGATACAGAATAATTTTACCAAAGCGTTAACATATGGTAAGAAATCTGTTAAGTATGCTAATTTGTCAGAAGATAAAAATGCAATATTAAAATCGAATAGTCAATTAGCACAAGTTTTTTATAACAATAAAAATTATCAATTAGCTTATGAATATTTCATGGTAGCCTTTGATATGAAAGACTCAATCTTTAATGAAACTTCATCTAATCAAATTGCAGAAATGCAAACCAAATATAATACAGAAAAAAAAGAGGCTGAAAACAGCTTGTTGTTAGTTGAAAAGGAAATTGATAAAGCAGAATTAGATAAAAAATCTACTCAACAAAAAATGTTGTTATTAGGCTTGCTTTTGGCGTTTATTATAGTAATCTACGTTGCTTATAGTTTAAATCAAAAGAAGAAGACAAATAAATTATTAAATACTCAAAATGATGAAATATCTAATAAGAACGCAATAATTGAAGAGAAGAATAAAAACATTACTGATAGCATAAATTACGCACAACGTATACAAGATGCGATTTTACCCGAAGAATCTTTATTGAAAAATAGTTTTGAATCATTTATTTATTATAGGCCAAAGGATATTGTTTCTGGAGATTTTTATTGGATTAAAGAATTGGAGGATAAAATATTTTTTTCAGTTGTTGATTGTACTGGGCATGGTGTTCCTGGAGCTTTCATGAGTATTATTGGGGCTAATTCCCTTAATAAAATCATAGAAGATTTAAGGATAGAAACTACAGGTGAAATTTTAGATGAGTTAAATGTATTAGTTAATAAAGCATTGGGAAAAAAAGAGACCTCAGATGATATTTTGTCTATTAGAGACGGAATGGATATTACTATTTGTTGTCTTGATAAAACAAATAATATGTTAGAATATTCTGGAGCAAATAATTCTCTTTATATTTTAAAGAAACATGAAAATAAAATAAATGGATTAGAGCCTGTTTTGGAGGATGAGTATTCTTTATTCTATGAAATAAAGCCTAATAAAATGGCAATTGGTGGTGGACGAAATAAAGATAAGTACACATCACGTAAAGTTCAATTAAATGTAGGTGATTCTATTTATTTGTTTTCGGATGGTTATGCAGATCAATTTGGAGGAGAAAAAGGGAAGAAATTTATGTACAAACGATTTAAAAATATGTTCTTGTCTATTCAGAATAAAACAATGGATAAACAACTATCTCACTTAGAGGATACCATGGAGAACTGGAAGGGAGATATAGATCAGCTTGATGATATTTGCGTAATGGGTGTTCGGATATAAAGAACACTTATGGCACAGTTTATCCTGAGCTTTTCGAATGGATAATGGGTGTTAGAATTTAATGTCAATTTGTACTGGACAATGATCAGAGCCATGCATGTTAGTTAAAATATTAGCAGAATTAACTTTATCTAAAATACTTTTACTCACTAAAAAGTAATCAATCCTCCAGCCAACATTTCTATCTCTAGCACCACCTCTATAACTCCACCAGCTATAAGCTTCTGTTTGCTCTGGGTGTAAATGCCTAAATGTATCAATTAAACCAGCACTAATAAAGTTATCCATGCCATCAATTTCTTCTTGCATGTGTCCAGCACTTTTGTTGTAGTTAGGTTTTGGTCTCGCTAAATCTATGCTTTTGTGTGCCACATTAAAATCTCCACAAACAATTACTGGTTTTTTCTTTTCTAATTCTTTCAGGTAAACTAAAAAAGCAGCGTCAAAATTTTGTCTATCACCTAATCGAGATAAGTCGTTCTTAGAATTGGGTGTGTAAATACTTGTTATGTAAAAATCATCAAACTCTGCAGTAATTACTCTTCCTTCTTGATCATGCTCTTCAATACCAATGTCAGAACTAACGTTTATTGGTTTAGTTTTAGAGACTATTGCTGTTCCTGAATATCCTTTTTTAACAGCAGAGTTGGAGTAGAAGTGGTACCCTTTTAAATCACCTAATACTTCTGAAACTTGTTGGTCTTGTGCTTTTGTTTCTTGAAAACAAATGATGTCTGGATTCATTTCTTCTATTTTCTCGTACAAACCTTTTTTATGTACCGCTCTAATTCCGTTTAAATTCCAAGAGATTAATTTCATAATTGCATTTGTTTAAGCACCAAAAATAAGATTTAAAAAACAGATTATTCATTGCTATATTTGCGGATATGTACACCAGAGAAGAAAAGAAAAATAATACTGCTCAATTTTGGAATAGCTTTGGACTTTACATGAAAAAGTACAACCAAAGATATGGTAGAGTTCGTTGGGTAAACTATCGCTCTAATGTTAAGGATATTTATTTTAGGTTGAGTATAACTGATAAAGGAGCCAAGTTTGCTATTGAATTACAACATAAAGATGATGGAATAAGAGAGTTGTTTTATGAGCAATTTAAAGCTTTAAAAACTATTTTGCATCAAGCTGTTGGTGATGATTTGGAGTGGAAAGAACGGTTGTTTAATCAACACGAACAAGCAATTAGTTCAATATATTTAGAGTTAAAAGGCGTTTCCATATATAATCGAGATGATTGGCAAAAAACTTTTCAATTTTTTGAAAAAAAGATGACAGGCTTACATGATTTTTGGGAAGAGTTTGGTGAAGTTTTTAAAGAATTAGAAGATTAATTCATCATTCCAACTAGTTTAATAGTTTCATTAGCTTCTTGTACATCGTGAACCCTTAAAATATTTGCACCTTTCATTAATGCAATTGTGTTGAGCGATGTTGTTCCGTTTAATGCTTCATCCGGGGTGGTATTAAGTACTTTGTTAATCATTGATTTTCTTGAAATTCCTGCTAATATTGGCAGATTAAGCGATTTAAAAGAATCTAAATTATTAAGTAATTCATAATTATGTTCAACCGTTTTTCCAAAACCAAACCCAGGGTCAAGAATAATGTCATATACCCCAAGATTATTTAATTGACTTACTTTTTCTTCAAAATAAATTTTAACTTCCTCAATAATATTGCTATAGCTGGGGTCCTCTTGCATGTTTTGCGGAGAGCCTTTCATGTGCATTAATACGTATGGAACTTTTAAATTACTAATAGAATCAAACATCTTATTATCTAAAGATCCTCCAGAAATATCATTAATCATGTTTGCTCCAGCTTCTACACATTTCTCAGCGACCTTACTTCTAAAAGTGTCAATAGAAATAACTATTCCGTTAAAGTTAGATTTTATCAATCTAACAATAGGGATTACCCTTTTCAATTCTTCTTCTTCAGAAATTTGTTCAGCTCCGGGGCGAGTAGAGTAGCCTCCAATGTCAATAATTTTAGCCCCATCATACTCCATAGAATTAACTTTTCGTACGATTGTTTCTTCATTTATGCACTTTCCACCATCAAAAAATGAGTCGGGAGTAACGTTTAGTATCCCCATAATAGTGGGTTCGTCTAAATTTAGCCCTTTCACTTTAAAATTCCTTGACTTATTTGTATCTTGCG
>JAESUI010000240.1 GCA_016763135.1 Flavobacteriales bacterium | reverse complement strand
GAAGTATTTGAAATTAAGCTATTCTCTCCGCTATCTTTATAACGGATTTTACTCAAAGCTTCCATTTCATGCGGTAATTTCTCGTATTTAATAAAATTAGGGTCTCTAACAAAAACTTCTTTTTTGTTTAAATCTTCTTTCAATCCTAAAACAACAATGTTTTCTTTTGGCTTAATTTCAATGACATATCGCGGGTCTCCAAAAGCAACTTCTAAGCCTTTTCTTTGGCCTATAGTATAAAAAGGATACCCTTTATGCTTTCCAATAACATTACCATTCATATTTACAAAATCACCATCTTTAACTCGGTCTTCTAAGCCTTCTACTCTACGCTTTAAAAAACCTCTATAATCATTATCTGGTACGAAGCATATTTCAAAACTTTCTCCTTTTTTAGAAAGCTCTTCATAACCTCTATCAGCTGCCATTTTACGAATTGCAGGTTTAGCAAAACCCCCTAAAGGAAATAATGTTCGAGATAAACTTTCTTGACTCAAGCCCCATAACACATAAGATTGATCTTTGTTCTCATCCAATCCTTTTGAAATAACATAACGCCCATTTTCTTTTCTAACTTGTGCATAATGGCCAGTAGCTATATACTCGCAACCTAATTGATCAGCTCTTCTTAATAAAGCATCCCATTTTATGTGAGTATTACAAAGCACACATGGGTTTGGAGTTCTTCCAGCTAAATATTCTTCTACAAAATTATCGATAATAGCATCTCCAAATTCTTCTCTAATATCTAATATAATATGATGAAACCCCATTTCTACTGCCAGCTGTCTAGCATCATTGATATCGTCTAAGCTACAGCAGCCTGTAGATTTTTTTGTGCCACCTGACGAGGAATAATCCCACGTTTTCATGGTCATTCCAATAACTTCATAGCCTTCTTCGTGCAACAACATTGCTGCTACAGAGCTATCAATACCGCCACTCATGGCTACTAATACTTTTCCTTTTTTACTCACAATTCACTATTATCTTGGGGATGTAAAGTTTTCTGGATTTAGAAAATCTTCTGGTATAGGTGTTAAAGGATCTACTTCAATGTTTTCATCCTTATTTTTATCAATTCTTTTTCCTTTAACATATTCTTCTTTCTTTTTTATTTTAATACCATTATCTTCAAAATAAAGCCAAACACCATTTCTTAATCCATGGTAATAAAACCCCTGAATACTTCTTTTTCCTTCACTATTATAATATACCGCTTTCCCTTCTAAGCCTCCATTTTCATAAATCGCTTCCATTTTCTTTTTCCCATCAGCATAATACTGATTCCAAATTCCGTTTTCAAAATCATCTTTATATTCTTTCTCTTCAGCAATCTGGCCATTGGCATAATACACATACCAAACCTTATCTTTCATTCCTTTAGTATAATATTCTGCTGCTTTTTTTAAGCCATCTAAACCATAATATGTCCAAGTGCTATCTTTTTTCTGATTGATATATTTACCTAAAGCTTTTACCTCACCAGTTTTGTAAAACACAATCGCATAAGTTGCAGAACCCTTATGACTCATTTTTGTCTGAAGATTTCCTGTATCATAGTAGTATTTGAACTCTCCAACAGGTTTGTCATTTTTAAAATTACCAACATAGCGCAACATACCATTAGGATGATACTTTTTCCACTCACCTTGTTTGTGACCTTTAACATCAGTTTTATTATCGCCTTGCGAAAAGGCTAATAAACTAAACAGCATTAATGTTATAACAAATACATTTCTCATACGATTACAAAATTAGTAAATTACTTTGCCTTTTCAGCAATTATTGTACCCAACCTATAGATTTGATTATTAAACGAATAGCATGACCCTTTTATTTCAATTTTAACTAATCGATTGATTATGAATACTAAACGATGCTATGGTTAATCAAGTCTAATAATTGTAGGAAAAATCACTTTATTTATTTTCTTTTGTCAGCCAAAACAAAAACAAATTCAAATGAAGGTAACAAAATATTTAATGTTAATTATCACTGCAAGTACAATCTTATTCTCTTGTGGAGGTGATACTAAAACTGAAGAGACTACAGTGGTAGTTGTTGAAGACAACGATTCTAACTTTGTATGGAAAGCGGAGCAATTTTCTGATTTACAAATCAATCGTTATAAAATTAATGGTTGGGATAATTTAAGCTTAAATCAAAAGAAATTAGCCTATTATTTAACTCAAGCAGGCTTAGCAGGAAGAGATATGATTTGGGATCAAAATTACCGTCATAACTTAAAAATTAGAAGAGCATTAGAAAACATTGTAATCAATTATACTGGTGACAAAGAAGCTGATGATTGGAAAAACTTTATGATTTACACTAAGAGAGTATGGTTTGCTAATGGGATTCATCATCATTATTCTAATGATAAGTTTACTCCTGAATTCTCTAAAGAATATTTTACTTCTTTAATGGGAGACACAAAAACCGAATTAGCTGAAGATGTTGTTGAAGTAATTTTTAACCCAGAAATTGACAATAAAAAAGTAAGCTTAGATCCTAATAAGGATTTATTATTGGCTTCTGCAGTTAACTTATATGGTAAAGATGTTACCGAAAAAGAAGCTTCAGAGTTTTATGCAGCAAAAGTGGACAAAGAAGATGCAACACCTATATGGCACGGTTTAAATTCTAAATTGGTTAAAGGAGAAAACGGATTAGAAGAAAGAGTTTATAAATCGGGCGGAATGTATGGTGAAGCAATTGATGAAATTATTGGTTGGTTAGAAAAAGCCGTTACCGTTGCAGAAAATGAAGGTCAAGGAAATGCTTTAAAGCTATTAATTGAGTATTACACAACTGGAGACCTTAACACATGGGACAAATACAATGTTGCTTGGTGTGAAGCTACTGATGGAGATATTGATTACATCAATTCTTTTATTGAAGTATACAATGATCCCTTAGGCTATAAAGGTTCGTATGAGAGCATCGTTGAAATTAATGATTTTGAAGCTTCAGCAAGAATGGCTGTAGTTGCAGAAAATGCACAATGGTTTGAGGACAACTCAACAATCTTGGATGAACACAAAAAGAAAGAAGTAAAAGGAGTTACCTATAAAGTGGTAGAAGTTGCTGGAGAATCTGGAGATGCTTCTCCATCTTCTTCAATAGGAGTTAATCTACCAAACTCACCTTGGATTAGAAAAGCACATGGTTCTAAATCTGTGAGTTTAGGAAGTATTATTCATGCGTACAGTAAAGCTGGCGGACATGGTATGCTAGAAGAATTTTGCTATACTGAAAAAGAAATGGAGATGGAAATTGAACATGGTGGTGTTGGTGATAAAATGCACACAGCTTTGCATGAAGTTATTGGTCATGCTTCTGGGCAAATTAACCCTGGTATTGGAACTCCTAAAGAGACTTTAAAAAGCTATGCTTCTGCGTTAGAAGAAGCCAGAGCAGACTTAGTTGGACTATATTATTTAATGGATACTAAACTAGTTGAGATGG
>JAESUI010000239.1 GCA_016763135.1 Flavobacteriales bacterium | reverse complement strand
GTTTACTTGTGGTAATTTTTTATTCATCTTTATAGACTCATAAAAATTTAGTCATGAAAAAGATTAGTTTATTAATTGTAGATGATAGAGACATTATCAGAGATGGTTTAAAATTAATTTTTTCAGGTTCAGACAATATTAATGTTAAAGATGAGGCTTCAGATGGAAATGAGGCAATAGCTTTAATTGAAAAAAATGATTATGATGTTGTTTTAATGGATATAAATATGCCAAATATGAATGGCATTGAAGCAACTAAAAGCATCAAAAAGTTAAAATCAAATATTAAAGTTTTAGCAAACTCTTTTTATACAAGCCCAATTTTTATTAGAGATATGATTAGGGCTGGATCTTCTGGATTTATCAAAAAGGGAGAAAGTAGAAATTCATACATTGAGGCAATTGAATCGGTACATAATGGGACAATCTATTTGTCTGATGAAGTAAATCACAAAACTTATGATAAGGTTTTAGATTACCTTAAATCCCCTGTAAAAGGAGACCCAATAGTGTCATAACTATTAATATTTGTATTACCCTTATAATCTGGGTACTTTTATTTCATGGCAATTAGTTTATTACTCATCAGTTTTCTTGGGTTAATATTTCTTACTATTTCTACGGAAAATGTGAGAATGTCAATACTGAAAGGAGTATTGTTTTTTTCGGTATTAGTACTTGGAGTAACAGAAATCTTAAGTCTATTTAAATCACTCAATTACATCAGTATATTATTGTGTTGGAGTGTTATTGATTTGATTATTATTTATTTTCTAATCAGAAGAAAATCATTCAATACTCTTTCTTCCATTAAAATCAAATTAAAAAACTCACTTAAGAGCTTAAGTGGGTTAGAGAAATTTTTAATTGGATTTTCTGTTTTCTTACTTCTAGGAATTTTTGTTCAGGGCTTGATTTATCCGGCTAATAACTGGGATTCAATGGCTTACCATATGGCAAGAATTGTACATTGGATACAAAATGAAAGTTTAGCATATTACAGAACACCCGTTTACCCACAATTAAATTCTCCACCATTTTCCGAGGAACTTATTCTAAATATTAATTTATTGGCAGGGAACGATTATTTTTCGAATGTTGTTTCATTGTTCTATTTGTTAGCAACAAGTGTTACAGTAAGTTTAGTGGCTAAATATTTAGGATTAAATAAATTCGGACAAATATTATCTGTTTTCATTTTAATATGCATTCCAGAAGTTATTTTATTGGGTTCATCAACTCATAACGAAATAGTCGTTTCATTTTTTATGGTGTCTAGCATTTATTTTTTCATTAAAATATTAAAACAACAGGCATTCATTTCTTTTTTATTACTGGGATGCAGTTTGGGATTGGCTGTAGCTACAAAAAGTACAGCCTATATTTACATTGGCCCTTTTGTATTAATTTGGTTCGTTGTACAGTTTTATCAAATAATAACCAAAAAACAACAGTTAAAATGGATTTATTATTTAGTGATTCTGCTAAGTTTTATAGTGGTAAATATTGGGCATTATTCTCGGAATTATCAATTAACATCAACCATTTTTGGAACGGATGAAGTCATTCGTAACTATTATGTGAATGAAGAACATTCAATAAGAATGATGATTTCTAATGTTTCTCGAAATTTATCTAATCAATTTGGAGCACCTAAAATTGCACCTATAGCTCAAGGTTTAACGGAAGATTTACATCAATTAATTGAAGTAGATGTTAATGAGTTAAAATTTACGTCTCATACCTATGGTGTTGATCCCTTGGCTACCCATGAAAACAATGGGGCAAATCCTTATCACATGGTATTGATGCTGATGAGTTGTTTTTGGTTTTTGGTGTTTATTAGGAAACAAGATAAACGGATTACAGTTTATTGGATAGCTATTGTCTTGTCTTTTTTATTATTCTGTTTTTACTTAAAATGGCAGCCATGGGCTAAATTACATGCCCCATTTTTTATCTTTTATGCTATTGTTTTATCCCATTTTTTAATTCATACATTCAAAAAGAAGTTATTACTAAATATTATAGTGTTTGGCTTTGTAATAAATGCGCTTTTGATTTTAATTTTCAATTATAGCCGTCCTTACATTACATATTCTCCCTATACTTCTACTATAAAAATAACAGACTCTCGTTATAAGAAATCCTTTAGTCGGTTTTTGTATGCATATTCTGATTATGAAATGGTTGCCAAAAAATTAAAAGAATACAAGCTTAAAAATATTGGGTTAATGTTTGGAGATTATGACTTAGAGTATCAATTATTTATCGATTCATATCGGAGTGATGTGAGACCAATTCATATTAATTCGTGTATGTTAAGTGAGGGTATCCCTGTAAAATATGAAGTAGACTGTATTGTTTCTGCCAAATATGAGGATTTAATTAATTATGATGGAGAAACATTTTACAATGTGACAAAAGATAGTGATGGCTACTTGTATTTATTTCTTAAACAATGATATAAGAAACTTAAAGTATTCATTTCGTGTTGACTTGGAACTAAAAATACTCAAGATCACTTTACCAAAAGTTTCCTTTTGTGTGTCTTGAACATTTTCTTTTTTAGTTTTGTTGTCTTGAATCCCTTTTCTTTTTTCTGGATTGTAACCAATAATCTTATCCGATTTTTTATAATTCTTTTTTGCAGCCTTCATGTTCCCCGCATTTTCTTGCAATAGGCCTAAATTATTTAGAGAGATATCATCTTTTGGATCAAGTTCAATTGCTTTTTCATAATCCTCCATTGCTCCATTAATGTCAATTTCAGCCCTAATAAAAGCTCTGCTAGAATAACGATAAGGATTGTTTGGGTCTATTTCTACAGCTTTATCCATGTCCTTCAGGGCTGCTTCGAAATTCTTATTATGAAAATGAGTAATTCCTCTGTCGCACAATAATGTAGGTTCATTTGGTAAGCGTCTTAAAATAGCGGTTAAGTCCTCTACTGATTTGTCAAAAGCTTCTGTTTTCCGGTAACACATAGCTCTTGTATAAAGTGCGTCAGCATTATTTTCATTCGTAGATAAAAAATTATTCAATTCGTCAATAGCTTTTTCAAACTCTTGTTTTTCGAATAATGCTTTCCCTTTTTCTAAACCTGTCATTTTGTTGATGAAATTATGACACAAAAGTATGAAGTAATAATCGAAATATTTAATTTAGAAACCGAATGACGAAAGACGAAGCAAAAAATAAAATTGAGGAGTTATCACAAACCTTAAGAACTCATAATCATAAGTATTATGTGCTTTCAGAGCCTTCAATTTCTGATTATGATTTTGATATGTTGTTGGAAGAATTACAACGATTAGAAAAAGAATTTCCAGAATTTGCTTTTGAAGACTCTCCAACCAAAAGAGTAGGAGGTGAGATTACCAAAAATTTTAAAACGGTAAAGCATAAATACCGAATGCTTTCTTTAGGAAACAGTTATAGTAAAGAAGACATCGAAGATTTTGAGACAAGGATTAAAAAACTGGTAGAGAATGAGTTGGAGTATATTTGTGAATTAAAATACGATGGAATTGCTATAGGGATTACATATAAAAATGGGAAACTAGTTCAAGCAGTTACAAGAGGAGATGGTGTGCAGGGAGATGATATTACACCTAATGTAAAAACGATTCGTTCCATTCCTTTGCAATTAAAAGGAGATGATTATCCAGAAGAATTTGAGATTCGTGGAGAATTATTTTATCCCAAAAATGTATTTGAAGCTTTAAATAAAGAACGAGAGGAAATAGGTGAAGATTTATATGCCAATGCAAGGAATACTGCTTCCGGAACGTTAAAAATGCAAGATTCTGCTGTAGTAGCTCAACGTAAACTCGATTGTTATTTATATTTTGTTTTAGGCAAGAATTTGCCTTTTGAAACACATTTTGAATCCATTCAAAAAGCAGGAGAATGGGGGTTTAAAATTCCAACGGAAAAACCAAATTATATTAAGAAGTGTAAAACGATTGATGAAATTTTTGAGTTTATTAATTATTGGGATAAGGAAAGAAATAACTTAAATTTTGAAATTGATGGAGTGGTAATTAAAGTAAACAATTACGCACGACAAGAGGAAATTGGGTTTACAGCAAAATCGCCAAAATGGGCAATAGCTTATAAATTTAAAGCAGAAAAAGTTTCTACTAAATTATTAGAAATTACTTATCAAGTAGGGCGAACTGGGGCAATAACACCAGTAGCTAATTTGCAACCTGTTTTATTAGCAGGAACAACGGTTAGGCGTGCTTCACTACACAATGCGGATCAGATAGAAAAAATAGATGTTAGGGTTAACGATACTGTTTTTGTAGAGAAAGGAGGAGAGATAATTCCTAAAATAGTTGGAGTAGAAGCAACTCAGCGTGACATTTTTTCTACACCAACGCAATACATAACTGCTTGCCCAGAATGTGAGACTGAATTGGTGAGAAAAGAAGGAGATGCAAAACATTATTGCCCAAATGAATGGGGTTGTCCACCACAGATAAAAGGGAAAATGCAGCATTTTATTTCCCGTAAGGCAATGAATATTGATGGACTAGGAGAAGAAACTATTGATTTGTTGTATGAGCAAAGATTAGCTAAAAATATTGCTGATTTGTATGAATTGAATTTTGATCAATTATTTGAATTAGAATCTTTCAAAGAAAAAAAATCTCAGAATATAATTGATGGATTAATTGACTCTAAACAAATACCTTTTGAACGGTTGTTGTATGGAATAGGCATTCGTTATGTAGGAGAAACAGTAGCTAAAAAGTTAGCTAGACAATTTAAAAACATAGACAATATTATCAATGCTTCTTTTGAAGAATTGATTGCTGCTGATGAGATCGGTGATAAAATAGCTGAAAGTATCATTCATTTTTTCTTTGTAGAAGGTAATGTAGAATTGATTAATAGATTAAGAGCGCATGGCTTACAATTTGAACTTTCAGAAGATCAATTAGCAAATGCTACAACTAAACTAGAAGGGTTAATATTTGTCGTTTCAGGAGTATTTAGTAAGTTCTCTAGAGATGAATTGAAAAACACCATAGAACAAAATGGAGGTAAAGTGTCTAGCTCAATTTCAAAGAAAACAAGCTATATAGTAGCTGGTGAAAATATGGGGCCAAGTAAATTGGCTAAAGCTGAAAAGTTAGAAGTTGAAATAATTAATGAAGATCGATTTATTGAATTGATTCAATAATTTGTATGTTTACATTATGATTCCAAAAAGAATAATTGCTACGAACGAAATGCCTTGGGTGCGAATTCCTGGGTTATAGTGTAGATATTCTTTTTTATACTCCGATCGGAGTAAGCATTTAACAATCATTTTATTTTAACAATTTTAAATTTATATACATGAGTAATGTAATAGTATTAGGTGCTGGTATGGTAGGTTCCGCAATGGCCATAGATATGGCAAAAAACCATAATGTAACACTAACTGATTTAAGTCAAGAAGTATTAAACAAAGTAAAAGCTAAATTTGATGGTTTAAGTATTCAACAATTGGATTCCTCAGATAAAGTTTTGTTACAATCCGAAATAAAGAAACACGATTTAGTGATTTGTGCTGTTCCTGGGTTTATGGGTTATGAAACGTTGAAATCAATAATTGAAGCAGAAATGAATGTAATTGATATTTCATTTTTCTCAGAAAATTCATTGGATTTGGATGCCCTAGCAAAAGAGAAAAACATCACTGCAATTGTAGATTGTGGTGTAGCTCCAGGAATGGATAATATTATTTTGGGTCATTATAATGAAACAATGAAACTAACTGATTTTGAATGTTTGGTTGGTGGTTTACCAAAAACTAAAAAATGGCCTTTCTGTTATAAAGCACCTTTTTCTCCTATAGATGTAATTGAAGAATATACTCGCCCTGCGAGATATGTAGAACATAGTGAACTGGTAGTTAGAGAACCATTGACAGATTGCGACTATGTAGAATTTGATAAAGTTGGAACTTTAGAATCATTTAACTCTGATGGACTGAGGTCTATCATTTTTACTATGCCTCACATTCCCAACATGAAAGAAAAAACATTGAGGTATCCTGGTCATGTAGAATACGTAAGGGTATTAAAAGAAAGTGGATTTTTTAGTGAAGAAAAAATAGAAGTGAATGGGAGTCAGGTTTCACCTTTGGATTTCACCAGTAAAATTCTGTTTAACGAATGGAAGTTAGGTGAAACAGAAGAAGAACTAACTGTAATGCGAGTTACTGTAAAAGGCGAAAATGCTGATGGTCAAATTGAAGAAGTAGTATATACTTTACACGATGAGTACAATAAGAGTACGGAAACTTCATCAATGGCAAGAACCACTGGGTATACTGCAACTGCAGCTGCTAATTTATTTTTAGATGGTTTGTTTGCTGAAAAAGGTATTTTTCCTCCTGAATTAGTTGGTAAACATGAAGCTTGTTTTAATTATTTCTTAAAATATTTAGAAGATAGGGATATACATTATGTAAAGAGTTCAAAGATTGTTGGGTAAATCTAAAAACTCACACAAAGTCTAAAACAATTTACGAGTTTTTGTAAATCTTCTTTAGTATTAAAAACGTGGGGAGATACTCTGATGTACTCTCCACGTACTGATACAAATATATTGTTGTCTTTAAATTCTTCTTGTAAACGATTTACATCCATGTTGTCAGCCAACTTTACCCCAAATAAATGATTGGCTTGGTAATCATCTTCTTCAATAAAACAGTGCATTAATCTCAATTCTTCAATGGCTTCTTTTGTGATTTCACCACAATATTTTTGAATACTTGTTGGAGTCCATTCTAAGATTTGCTCTATGGTTTTTGTAAGCATTGGCACTAAATTAAAGTTACTCATTTCTCCTACCGAATAACGATTAGCTCCTTCTTTATAAT
>JAESUI010000238.1 GCA_016763135.1 Flavobacteriales bacterium | reverse complement strand
CAAGTTAGTTGCAGTTACACATATATTACCAGATGATACTGGAGTAGCACTCGCATTAGTAGTTCCTTGTCCAGAATTTATAGTCCACCCAGCAGGAAAAGTCCACGTATAAGAGTTAGCATTTGCTACTGCTGGTATTGAATAATTTTGAGCAACACCTATACAAACAGGCGTAGCTCCAACTATGGGGCTTGGCTGAAATGCAGGTGAAGCTTGGTTGGCGGGGACGTAAGTCATTGTAAGCACTGCATTATTAACACATACATCAGCTCCAGTACATAATTGAAAATTATTTGACGCCCCATAGTTATAACTAGGAATACCACATGGAAATGTTGACCCCGTTGAAGCGGCTACACCACATGGATTGGATGAACATGGACAACCCAAACTCCCTTCATTTACAGTAGGAAAAGTACTTCCATTAATGGTCGCGGTTAAACTCCCTCCACTACATTGTCCAGAAAAGTAGCTAATCGATATATTAGTAATGATATTCCCTGGAGGAACAGGATCTATAAAACTCTGTGTTCCACAAGCAGCCGTATTTCCACACCAACTAGAAAGTGTATTGAAACACCAATAATCTTGACCACAAACAGTACAACCACCACAGGCTTGAAAACCAGTATAATTTATAGTAGTAGTAACTGTTTGTGCTTTTACATCATTGGTTATTAGAGTGCTAAAAGACATAAACAGAACCGATACAATAGCAATAATAAAATTTCTCATATTTATAAATTTCAATAATAAATTATTCAGTTACCTGAGCAACAGTAATACTTAATAGTAAAAATTGTTTAATCTTTTCTTTCTCCGCTTTTGTTCCGCTTGGTTTTTCAATAATCAATTCAGTTGTTTCAATATTATTACTGGGAGAACAAGCTCCCTCAGAAACCCTCCGTGAAGGCACAATAAAAAATGTAATCGGTGACTTTGAATTTAATTGCCAAGAAACTTTAACTGGATAGTTATTAGTATTGATCAGTTTTAATAAAACAACATTGCTTGTGTTACATACAGTATTTTTTATGTAAAAAGAAACTCCATTCAATACATTAATTAAAGGTGGAGTCACAATAACTTCAGAACCCTCTTGTTTTTTATTTGTTGGGCTCTTAAATTTATTAACCGGCATCCAAGAGTTTCCTTTTGGAGAAGCTGCAGTTGATTGTTTACTAGAATTTTGAGAATAAATATATTGAGGTAAAGTCATCAATACCATCAATAAGATAATTACTATACTGTTTTTGTTGTTCATAGCCAAAGATTTAATTACAATGATATTCAAAAATAAAAAGATTAGTTGTATCTAATCTAAAAATTAATCAAAAATATTAGTATTCATAGAAAATTAACAGACGTAATAAGTATAAAAATAGTTGCATTTTAAAGGGTGTCTAATTGGATTTATTTTGCCTCATTACTATTTTTGATTTTTCTTCGTACAGAACTGCCTTAGAACTATCCCCAATTATTTTAAAAACATTGGCAACATTTTGTAATAAAACATAATCTAAAGGCGGTTTTGCAGCAGCCTTTTCAAAATACTCTAATCCGCTCAATGTATCCCCACTTAACATATATGAATTACCTAAATTAATGTAAAGCTCTATTTTTTCAGGATACAGGGAGAGTATTTTTTTACCACTTATAATTGCTTTACTATAGTCTTGCTTTTTGGAATATAAATTATGAAGACGAGCATAAGCAGGAAAGTACTTTATTTGATCAGAAAGCATTTTTTCATACCAGATTATAGCTGAGTCAGGTAAATTTCTGTTTTCGTAACAAAACCCATAGTTATATTGCCCTTCAACATTCCCGGGATTAATTTCTATTACTTTTTTAAAGAGTGGTTGAGCATTCGTAGCATCTTTAAAAATATCTACATAAATGGTTCCAAGGTTATTAGATGTAATGTAATCTTGTGGGTACTTTTTTATCCCTTCAGCCATTAATTCTGCTGATTTTTTATAATGAAATATTGCTTCCGCTATCAATTCATTTCTTTCGACCCCTACCGGTGTATGAGCTATTTTATTAGATAAAGCATTTGCTGTGATATAGTTTAAATTACATGAATTCTCAAAATTAGATACATCCTTCCTAAATAAAGTAAGTTCATCCTTCCAATCAGAATTCCTTGATACTATTTTTACAGTATAAATGCATAAAATGATAACAGTTGTTACTTTAAAGGCAGGCTTAAAATAACTCCATTTTACAGTTTTATTGGTATAATCTACTTTAAATACTAATAATAAAAGATAAGCGAATCCTACACAAAACCCCAGAGAGGCAAGATAAATAAACCTTTCTCCTATTATTCCTACTACTGGTGTAACAAGATTAATGAAAGGAAAAACACCAATTAAATAAATGAGAATTCCGTAGGAAATAATTCTTTTCTTTTTAAGTCCCAGTAAGGCATAAATTCCAATTGTAACATGAAAGATTAACGAACACCACATTAAAACTGATGACCAATTCACTAAAGGAATGGTCTTAAACCCATAATAGGATGAAAGAGGATGAGGAAGCAAAAGTAGCTTCATATAGTATCCTGCTGTATAAAATGCCATTGGAATTCGTTTCAAAAAGTCAGGCTCATAGAACAAAGGGTTTTCAAAAAAAGCAAACTCTCTTATTACAGGATCCTGAAATACAAACTTTAATGTTATCCTATAGCATAGAAAAACAATGGGAGCTACAAGCCCATAAAAAAGTAACTTTTTTAATTTTACCGATGTAAAAAAATAAATAGTTAATGGAATAATTGCTATAAATATTATAGACGTCTTTTTAGACAACAAAGCTAAAGCAAAATACAATATTGCAAGGAGAAGATTCTGCCATTTACCAAATTCTATCCGCCTAAGAAAAAAATACAGAGAGCTTATTCCAAACAAAAAGGAAAGTAACTCATCTCTACTTTTTAAATTGTTTACTACCTCATTATGTATTGGATGAACCAAGAATAAAAAGGTAATAAGCAGTGGGAAAACAATATGATACTTCCTTAAAAGACTGGAAAGCATCATAAATAATAAGACACATGTTAGTGCATAAATCAACACATTTATGAAATGACTAACACTAGGATTACTTCCAAAAAATTGATATTCCAATGCGTAGGTAACAAGCACTAGTGGCCGGTATTCAAAACTCTGCTTTTCTGATTCGACATAACGCGTTGAAAATATTTCTGGAATTCCTTTTATTCCTTTTTCAATTTTATGATTGGGAGCTTCGGGATTAGTTGTTGTTACAAAATCATCATCTATAGAATATCCATTTTTAATGCTATTTCCATAAATCAGAAATGACACAACAACTATACTTGCGTATATTATTTTATTTAGTTTAGAAACTGATTTAGATTTCATAAGAAATTATTCCGCATATAATGAAGAGTAAAAATTTGCCTTTTCTGTATCTCCAACTGAATTATACAAAGTTGAAATATGCCCACAAAGTTTTTTATCAGATTTATCCATCTCAAAAGCCTTAACAAAATAGGCTATTGATTGCTTAACATTATAGTTGTCTAAACTATAAAGGTTAGCTATATTAAGATAAATATTCTTAGGGCGTTCAACCCTACGTACAACATCTTCCAATATAGCTATACTCTCCTTTACTTTATTATTGGTATGAGCAATTTTATTATATGATTGATATGCACTCATATAATCTGGATTTATTTCAATTACCCTTGAGTAATGATATAATGATTTATTAAAATTCCCTTTCACATTATATGCAGTAGCTAAATTAATATGTGCCTCTAAATAATTTTCATTCATACTAACAGCTCTCTTACAGTAGTATATTGTATTGTCATAATCTGCTAAAAAATTAATATAAACAGACCCTAAATTATTAATTGAAGTTAAGTAAGTAGAATCTATTCTTATTGCCTCTTTATAATGAAAAATTAATTTATCAACTTTTTTTCTATTTTCGAGATTTCCGGGAGTATTTCTCACCTCTTTAGAAAGTATCGGATAAAATGTGTTTGCCAATAAAGCATGAGCTTTCGCAGACTCTCCTAAGTGCTTAATATCATGTTCATAAAGTGTCATATGATCATGCCAATCAGGGTTGCGAATTATAGATCTTACGGAATAAACGAGTAGAATTCCAATTAAAGCAAGTAAAAATCCATATGGAAGATTGACTTTAAAAACATCCTTAGTTAAATCCACTTTAAAAATTTTCATCAATAAATAACCCACAACTATACAAAATCCAATAGAAAAAGTAAACGAAAATCTATCGGCAACCATTCCTACAATAGGAAAAAAAACATTTATCGTCCCTAACATCACGCCAATCCAAATGGCTATTCCCAATCCAATTACATTTCTTTTTATAAGTTGAATAAACCCATAAACAGCAAGTGGCACGTAAAACACTAAACTTGCCCAGACCTCCCAGTTAGACCAATTAGCTAAAGGTATTTGATTGTACCCATAATAAAAAGATAAATCCTTAGGGAAAATGAGCATTTTTAAATAAAACCATGAGCTATATAATCCCAAAGTAATTCTATCCATAAAAGTTCCGCCATGTATTAATGGATTTTCAAAATACTTAATATCTCTAAAGCTTTCTCCAGAAACTAACCCCTTTTTCATTAAAACAAAAAAAACAACTATCCCAAAAACACTCATTAATGAAAATACTATTCTCTTTATGTCAGCTTTATAAAAATATAACAAAACAGGCACCAACCCAATTATTGCCATTGCATTTTTCTTTGATATCGCTGCAAGAAAAACAAAAAGGCTAGCTATTATTAGATTTTTTACATGACCTACTTTCGCATATTTTAAATAAAATTTCAATGAAAAAATCAATGACATTAGCATTAATAATTCATCTCTATTTTTGAGGTTATCAACAATCTCAGTATGTAAGGGGTGTACTAAAAAAAGTAAAGTAACTGTAATTGGTAAAATTAAATTATAATCTTTAAATAAATCTGCTAACAAAGAAAATAGCACCATGCACAAAAGTGCATATAGCAACACATTAATAAAATGGCTAATATTTGCTTGTGTTAACTTATTTCTTCGATTCTTTTCTTTTATAGACTGCTCATCTGGAAGATGACTAAACAACTGTTTTTCTATTGCAAAAGTTGTTTGCACCAGTGGCCTATAATCGTATGATTGTTTACCTACAGCATATCTCGTAGTAAAAATTTCTGGTATTCCTGACACTCCTTTCTCAACTTTAGATAAGCCCTGAGTAACTAAGTTATCATCCATAGCGTATTCATTATTGATACTATTGCCGTATAGCACAAATGAAAGAACTAGAATAAGTAAATAAATTCTTGATGTTTTAATTTTAGAAATATTAACCTTTACCATTTTTTAACTATTAAAAACCAAATGTATAAATTTACGATTGCTATTAAAAATAAAATATATAGTTTGCATGAGTATTTCTATTAGTGAATTATCAAAAATCAAACGATTTTACATATTAGGAATAGGAAGGTCTGGAACCACATTACTTGTTAACACTTTAAATCGACATAGAAATATTTCAGCAACACCAGAAAGTGTTTTTGCACAATTTTTTTATGCTTCTTATAGACAAAAAACAAGTTATACAAAAAATGATATTGATGCTATTTTAGATTTTATTAAGACAAATGAAAAACTCTTCCCTTTTATCGACTGGGATTTTGACTATACTTTTTTTAGCACCATTGAATATCCACTTCAAATTAATTATGATAGCCTTTTAAATTTAATTCACTTACAATTTATTCCTCCTGAAGGTCGAAAAAAAGAAATCCATTACATTATTGATAAAAACCCCGGTAATAGCCTTTTTGGCAGTGATTTACTAGAAATCAACTCTTCCTCGAAAGCAATTATATTAGTTAGGGATTATCGAGCTTACCTTCTTTCTTTAAAAGAAAAAAAGTATTGGAGATCTACGAGTACAGTATATAATGCTAGACGTTGGCAATTATTTTATATCAAACTATTAAAACTTAACCAGCAATACCCTGAAAAAACATTATTCATTCGGTATGAAGATGTCGTTTCTAATAATGAGGTCGTCATCAAAAAGATTTTTGATATTTTAGACATTCCTTTTTCTAAAGAAATACTAACTCCAACAGCAAGTACTCTGACTGAAGAAGAACTAAAAGAAAAGTATAATT
>JAESUI010000237.1 GCA_016763135.1 Flavobacteriales bacterium | reverse complement strand
TCCTTCATAAACCTTATTTCCCCATCGATTAAATATCTGAATACTATACTCTGCAGTATTATCAATTCCTACAAACTGTAGCTCATCATTCATTCCATCTCCATTAGGCGTAAACACATTAGGAATAATACTTGCTGTTCCTTGAAACTCTGTAAATGTTACTTCACTAGAAATTGATTGATCTCCACATAAAAAATTAAATGCTGTCATTGTAATCGTATAACTCCCTGGGTTATTATACAAATAAGTTACAATATTAGTTGTAATCTGAGTACCATCACCTAAATCCCACAAAAGAGAATCTGCACCTGTTCCTGTAAATGCTAATTCAACAAGAAAAGAATCTGAACTACAAGGTGGTGGTGGGTCAAAATCTATAGTCGCAGAAAATGGTGGCGCAAGGGTTAAAATCACATTAAAATAGACTGTATCCGCAATGTTACATGTTGAAGAATCTATCACCACATACATTACATTATATGCACCGGGTAAATTATAGGTATACGATGGATTATTATCATTTGTAGCAGTTCCAATTCCATCACCAAAATCCCAATAACTGTTTGGTGGCGCAGGTGAATTCCCATTAAAAGTAACTATATAAGGCTGTCCACATAGCAGCACAGGTGGTGGTGGATTTGCGTTTACAGTAGTAAATACAGGATTAAATTCAACTGTATCGGTTATGGTATAAAAGTTATTACATAATGTATCGTAGGCCTCAAAAGTAATTATATAAGTACCTGGTGTAGTATAATAATAAGTAATCGATGTATCACCTTCAAAAGTTATCCCATTACCCATATCCCAAAATAAAGAATCTGCTCCAGAACCAGTAAAATTTAGTTGAACCAACATACTATCTGCACAAGGTTCTGGTGGCGGAAAACTAAATGTAGCATCTAGGGAGTCATTCTGAATCACTGTAACATTAAAATATACCGTATCTGATATATTACAAGTTGATGAATCTATTGCTACATACATCACAATATATGTTCCTGTATCTTGATAAGTGTAAGTTGGATTGTTATCGTCAAAAGCAGTTCCTACTAAATCTCCAAAATCCCAATAGTTATTTGGTGGTGCTGGACTACCTGCAGAAAATGTTAAATTATACGGAGCTCCACAAAGTGTTTGATTTGTTGGAGGGTTTGCATTTGCGATAACACCTTGAAAATCCAAATCGATCTTTATCCCTCCATAATTACAGTTTGATGCACCATTTACAGTTGAATAAGCTCCAGGGGTAGTAGGGAAATTATTCCCCCCACATGCAGCACATACTGCTTGATATATTGTTCCATTTTTATCAAACCGGCTGGTTCCTCCATCAACGTGCTCTAAGGCCGAAGGACTTCCATAGTATGTTGCATACAACAAACTTTGAGCATCTCTATCTAATACAATAAAGTAAAAATCACTACCATCAGTAGTTGGCTGGATAGCATTAGCTGTAATTGGCAAACCAAAAGTATTTCCCTCTTGAGCAGGACTTACATTTCCTCCCCAGCCACTAACATAAATATTATCACAATTATCCACTAAAAAAGCAGTAATAGAAATGTCTATTGTAATATTTGATCCATCCCCAAAAACAGTACTAAAATCGGTAACCGTTAAATCATTGTTTATTTTATGAATAAATTGAGCCGATCCAGCATTATTATAAGTTAAAGGGCTAACAGGGTAAGCGCCTTTTGTTTGACCAACAACATATATATCTTGATATTGATCTACCTCAATAATATAAGATTGATCATATGCATTTGTTCCAATATAAGTTAACGCATCTAAAGCCCCATTTGTATTATCAAATTTCGCAATATACCCATCTACTGCTCCCAAATACGCTGGGCCAACTACACCAACTGTAGCTCCAATATCATTACTCACAGTACCTCCACAAATAAAAGTCTTATTATTAACTGTATCAACTCTAATAGAATATGCTGCATCACCAGCTGTTCCTCCTATATAAGTACTCCATGTTAAATTAGATAATGTTGGGTTTAGCTTAGACACTACACCATCATATCCACCGGATAAAGATTGGCTATGACTAGATCCTGTTGTTGGAAAATTAGCTGAATTTGTACAAGAAGCAATATAGATATTATTACTATTATCAAGAATTACTTCTCCTCGTGCATGATCAGCATAATTAAAATTTAGTTGACCATCCAAAGACAAACCATCGTTTCCTGACCCACCAAGATATGTACTTCCAATCAAAGCACTTCCGGAAGCATCCAATTTGGTAATAAAAATATCCGACCCATTATTCCAGTTAATTCCATCTAAATTTGATAAGAAACTCCCTCCTCCAAAAGAACTTTGATACGCACTTGGTCCTACAGGGAAATCAATGGAAGAAGTTGCTCCCATGATTACTAAATTGTCTTGATTATCAACAATTAAACTATGAGGTTCTTCTATTTGGCTACCTCCAATATAAGTGGAATATATTAAGGCACTACCGTTTGCTGAAAATTTAGAGATAGCAACATCAACGAACCCTGCAAAAGTTGTTTGATAACTCCCTCCTGTAACAGGGTAATTTGCAGTATTTCCAAAGTTCGGACCAGTACCTGTCCCCAAAGCAATACTTCCTGCATAAAAATTACCATCATTATCATAAGTTGCTGTAAACCCCCAATTATCAGTTGAAGATCCTGATAAAGTAGCAAACACTAATGTTGGATCGATAACTAATTTTTTATCAGCGTCATAGCCTTTCGGGAAATTGTAACTTAAAATGTTACCCTCTAAGATAAACTCACAAATAACTTCATGTTGTATATCATCAATAATTTGATAGGCATAAGGCTTTAATTCTTTTACTACTCCATTAGATAAAATAATTTCTAAATCACCATTTACTAATTTTATATTCTTTACTCCTTCATACTCAACTTTAATATTCTCAGTATTTGCTCCTACAGCAACAATAAAATCGTATTTAAGATGATTATTAACACTATATATATTTATGTCTATTCCATTGTACATGTTCTGGTAGCCAAGTTTTTGATAGGACTGAACATTAGATGCCCATCTATCTGAATTATTGCCGACAAAATAATTCCTATAATATTTATTCTTTTTAGAAGGAATAATATTATTATTTGAATTTGCACCTAAAAACTTCATGTTATAAACATGCTTGTTTAGTATCTGAGAATGACCTGAATGAGCATTTTCAACAGTCTTATTGTGTTTATGATCATGAAAATCACCTAATTCTTGAGCAGAAAATAAATCAAATGAAAATTGATTGTCTTTAAAATAGATATCTCCAATATGCAATTTGCAATGATATTTTACCGATTCATCAAGTTGCCCTTTATTTTCATTAAAATCAAAACTCGCTTCTTGAACTTGCCCGAAAACAATTACCGAAAAAATCAAAAATGGAATTGATAAAATTATTTGTTTAAATTTCATAGCTTAATCTTGTTTAAGGAGTAACCATTTTAAGACGTTTTTCATCAAAAAAAGTTGCATCTGTTTAAATCAACTTACAAGATACATTATAATCACAATAGTATAGCTAAGAGAAACCTAGAATATTTACTTCCAAGAGAACAAAATAACCATATTACTTTCTGATTTACAGCTATTTATTAAAAATAAAATTAGAGTTCTAACCTTTATTTATGTACTTGCAAAAATGGGTAATTTGACATTCATCACACTTAGGTTTCCTCGCCTGACAAACATACCTGCCATGTAAAATTAACCAATGATGTGAAAGGTTAATTACTTCTTTTGGAATGTGTTTTACCAGTTGTATCTCTGCTTCTAATGGTGTTTTTGCATTAGTAGTTAAACCGACCCTTGCGGACACTCTAAAAACATGAGTATCGACAGCCATAACTGGCACATTGTAAATAACACTTGCAATTACATTAGCTGTTTTCCTTCCTACTCCTGGCATTTTTTGTAAATCATCCACATCAGATGGAACAACATTATTAAAATCTTTCATCAACATCTTAGCCATCCCTACTAAATACTTTGATTTATTATTGGGGTAACTTATACTTTTAATGTATTCAAACACTTCTGCTACATCTGCTTCAGCTAATGAGTCTGCCTCAGGGAATCGTTTAAATAAATCTTTGGTGACAATATTCACTCTTTTATCAGTGCATTGTGCAGATAAAATTACTGCAACCAATAATTCATATGGATTTGAATAATCTAATTCAGTTTCTGCCTCCGGCTGATGCTTACTAAAATATTCTACAAATAATCGATAACGTTCTTTCTTATTCATAATAACAAAAATACATTTTTAAAGACATCAATTTTAACTACTTTTATTTTCCTCAAATGTTATGGTTGAATTTTTATTGAGCATATTTTACTTCATCATATTTTGCTTTTTAATTAGCAAAATGTCTTTTTTTAGGGATAGCCATATACCTCAACATTGGTTTATTACTATTTTTGGAATTAAAGTAATTCTAAGCATATTACTTACCATTATATACACAAAGTATTATACCAATAGAGATACAGCCGATATTTTTAAATATTTTGATGACAGCCTAGTGATGTTCAATGCATTAAAATCAAACCCTATCGATTATTTTAAAATGTTATTAGGAATTGATTATGATCACAGCTACTTTACGGCTAATTATTATCAGTATATGAATCACTGGACAAGACCTTATTCTAATAATTTAATTAGTGATAGCCATATTATTATCCGCTTTAACGCTTTTGTAAGATTGTTCTCTTTTGGAAATTTACAAGTGCACAATGTCTTCATTAATTTTATTTCTTTAATTGGATTAACTGCTTTATTTAAAGCTTTTAAAGTTGTATTACAAAATAAGGAAAAAGTGTTATTTTACATTGTATTCCTTATCCCTTCTGTTTTATTTTGGGGGTCTGGCTTACTTAAAGAAAGTATCATTTTTTTTGGATTAGGATTATTAATACAGAACCTATTTAAGATTATATCAGATTTTAAAATCTCCTATCTTTTATTAATTATCGTAGGATTTACACTCATTATCTATACCAAACTCTATATAATTATCGCCCTACTAATTCCATGTTTAGGATATCTAATCAATCGTTTTTTGCAACTAAAAAAACCGATCTATGGGTACATCATTGCCTCCATACTCTTTGTTATGGCTATCTATGTTGCTCCATTAATCGATGCACAGTTAGATTTTATATCTCAAATTGCAAAAAAACAACAAACATTTTCTCGGTTCGTTGCTGAAGTCCCTACTAATAGTGGTATTCTAATTCCTGAATTAACTGACGGGTTTTCTGTATTAGCAACTATTCCTAACGCACTTTTAAACACTGTTATAAGGCCTTTTTTATGGGAGTGTAATTCTTTATTTGTTTGGCTAAGTGCTTTTGAAAATCTACTCATTATTACTTTTTCGATAATTGCTGTATTCTTTAGAAAAAGAATACGTGCAGCACAAAAAAACATATTGTTATTTAATTTAATTTTTGTGTTTGGATTGTTTTCATTAATTGGATTAACTACCCCAGTTTTTGGCGCTATAATTCGATACAAAATTCCAGGGCTAATTTTATTATTGATTTCACTCTTACTATTAGTAGATTTGGAAAAAATTAAAACAAAACATTCTTTCCTCAATAAAATACTATGAATCAAATATTTAAACTCTTTTGTTTATTCATTATATTAACAGTAATGGGTTGCTCCGAAGCTAAACAAGCTGATTTAATTATTCACAATGCCAAAATATATACTGTAAACGATTTATTTGATATTGAGGAGGCTATGGTTATAAAGGATGGTAAAATCATAGCCATTGGCCCTGAACATGAAATTTTAAATGAGTATTCAGCAAAGCAAGTAATAGATGCAAAAAAACAAGCTATTTACCCTGGATTCATAGATGCTCATTGCCATTTTGTAGGTTATGCAATAAATCTTAAAAGAGTTAATTTAGTAGGCACAACATCTTTTGATGAAGTAATTGAAAGAGTGGTTAAATACGCTTCAAAAAATGATAATGAATGGATAGTTGGTAGAGGCTGGGATCAAAATGATTGGGAGGTAAAAGAATTTCCTACGAAAGAAAAATTAGATAGCTTATTCCCTACTCGCCCCGTCTTTTTGGCTAGAATAGATGGTCATGCAGCTATAGTAAATGGAGAAGCATTAAGAAGAGCCAACATTACATATAAAACTAAAATTGATGGTGGTATCATTACTTTTAACATTAATCAAAATGAAGATAATATTCTGACGAGCAATAAAACCTTGTTGTTAGAAAACACTTTGAACAATTACCAACCAAAACCAACCGGAATTCTAATTGATAATGCTGTTCAATTGGTAAGTAGCATTATTCCTCAACCTTCAAAAAAATCATTAGAAATTGCATTATTAAATGCCCAGCACAAATTATTTGAAGTAGGAATTACAACTGTTGATGATGCTGGTTTAACCAAAGACACTATAGATTTAATAGACCAACTACAACAGCAAGGTAAACTTAAAATGAAAGTTTATGCTATGATAACAGGCAATGAAGAAATGCTTACTTATTACCTAAAAAAAGGTCCTTATAAAACCGATAAACTTAGTGTTTGTTCATTTAAATTTTATGCTGATGGAGCTCTTGGATCAAGAGGAGCATGTTTAATTAGTCCTTATTCTGATATTAAATCTGAATATTATGGCCTACTTATAAATGAAACCGATTTCTTTAATAAATACGCTCCCTTAATTTATGAAAAAGGATTTCAGATGAATACTCATTGTATTGGAGATTCAGCTAATAGAATGATATTAGATGTTTACGGAAAAGTATTAAAAGGAGTAAATGACAAACGTTGGAGAATTGAACATGCACAAGTTATTCATCCCAATGATTTTGAGAAATTCAAAACTTATACCATAATTCCATCCATACAGTCTACTCATGCCACATCAGATATGTACTGGGCCAAAGATAGACTAGGAAATAAACGTATTAAAGGGGCTTATGCCTATAAAGACTTACTAAAACAGAATGGAATTATTGCTTTAGGAACCGATTTCCCTGTTGAAGGGATTAGTCCTATTGCTACTTTTTACGCTGCAGTTGTTAGGAAAGACAGTAAAGGATTTCCTGATAAAGGTTACCAAATGGAGAATGCGTTAAGCAGAAAAGAAGCACTGAAGGGAATGACCATTTGGGCCGCTATTTCAAACTTTGAAGAAAACGAAAAAGGTAGTTTAGAAGTTGGTAAAGCTGCAGATTTCGTAATTTTAAATAACGATATAATTGAGGCACAAGAAGAAAAAATTCTAAAAGTAAAAGTTGTTCAAACTTTTATTAACGGAGAAAATGTATTTACACTAAAAAAATAACTATGGAATTATCTGCAGAAATTTCTGAGATTATGAATGGCCCACTTGTTACAGATGATGCTGTAGTTTTTGGTTTATTGATGTGCTGTTTAGGAATTGTTTTTTACACCTCACAATTAAAAAACCTCAAATGGTTCTACAAAATAGTTCCTGCATTATTAATGTGTTACTTACTCCCTGCCCTACTCAGCACCTTTAATATTATTTCACCAAAGTTTTCAAACTTATGGCCTATTGCCAAAAACTACTTTCTACCCGCCTCCTTAATATTAATGACTTTAAGTACAGATTTAAAAGGAATATTAAAACTAGGTCCTAAAGCATTAATTATGTTTTTCACTGCAACAGTAGGTATTATTATAGGGGGTCCACTTGCTATTTTAGCCACTTCTGTAATTTCTCCTGAGACTTTAGATGGAGCAGGATTTGATGAGGTTTGGAGAGGTTTAGCGACATTAGCAGGAAGCTGGATTGGTGGAGGTGCAAATCAAACCGCCATGTTAGAATTGTATCAATTTAATGTAGATAAATATGGAGCCATGTTGGCGGTAGATGTAGTAGTAGCAAATATATGGATGGCTTTCATATTGTACGGTGCTGGCAAGTCTGATAAAATAGATAAATGGCTAAAAGCAGACTCCTCTTCTATAGAGAATCTAAAAAATAACATGGAAAAATACACTGAAAGTGTTAAGCGAGAAACCACATTAACTGATTTCATTAAAATATTCGCTATTGCTTTTGGTGGTGTAGGATTATCGCACTTTTTAGCAACTGTTTTTAGCTCTTGGGCCATTACTTCTTCACTATCTGACACTGTTTTAACAAGCCAATTTTTCTGGATAGTTGTTATCGCTACAACATTTGGATTAACCTTGTCATTTACAAATATGAGGAAACTAGAAGGTGTTGGGGCCTCTAAAATGGGTAGCGTCTTTATTTACATATTAGTAGCAATAATTGGTATGAAAATAGATTTATCCGAACTGGTTAAGTATTGGGATTTTATAATCATAGGATTGATATGGATGATATTTCATGTAGCACTATTATTTTTAGTTGCTAAAATCATTAAAGC
>JAESUI010000236.1 GCA_016763135.1 Flavobacteriales bacterium | reverse complement strand
CATGGATCGATAATTAATTTTTGATTTGATTTGTAATTTTCAATTTGAAAAGAAATTACCCCTTTTTCTAAAACATAATTACCTAAAATGTTTTCTTTACCTAAAATAGTTTGCTGATATATTTCTGGAATGGTTTCTTCAAGATTACCTAAAGGAGTTTTAATAATGATTTTTGAAGATTTATTAATTACGCTCTCAGCACCTGAATATTTCATTTTGATATCCTTATAATCACCATTAGGATAAACTATAAAATCATACTTCAACAAATCATTCTGAAAATAGAATCTCAAATCTATTCCTTCATAAATATTCTTGTACACTATTTCTTGATAGCCATTTTTAATTGTCAATTCTCCAACAGATGTATTCAAATACTTATGGTTAATTTCTACTGGTTTCTTGAAAAGAATTTTAGCCTTTTTCAAAAATAAAAACTCGAGGTCAACTCTATATCTTAGAACAGAATAACTAGGGTTCAATCCATTAAAAATAGGATTAACCTCTTTATTGTACTTTGATTTTTTAAATACATAACTAATTTTATCTTTATGAAAGTATACGTCAAAACTTTTACCTTTAAAGAAGTATTCTACCCCCTCTATTTGTTTCCCTTTTTCATCAATTAATATTCCTTCATTCTTTATAAAAAAAGATGTCCCTGCAAAGGATAGTAAAGGAAAAATTAGCCCTACTAACAGAATGTATTTTTTAAAATAAGTCATTGTAAAATCAGACATAAACTTACATTTTTATTTTGTTAAATTTTTAAAACAAAAACATCTTTGGTTTTAAATATTAACAAAAGCAACCTTTTGCACTTGTTTTACGACTGTATGATTACTATCATACTCATTGTAATCTTAATCAGACTACGGCAATGAGGTTATGAAAAAAAATAACTAAATTCGTAAGGCACAAAATTTAACAAAAGCAGGGCATGAAAAATTATTTAAAATCTATTTTATTATTTTCCTTTATTTATCTTTTTTCAATTCAAAACACTTATGCATGCCATGCACTGGCATTAGCTAATATTAACCAACAAGTTATAGGCCCAACAAGTGTTTTTGTAAATGCTGCTTCTACTGCCCCAACTTGTGGTTGTGGTGTGTATTGGTTAGATGTTGAAGTACGATGTTTGAATGAAGCTTTTGATGGAGTTCCTTTTAACCCAGCAAATTGGCTCGGATTAAACACTTACCCATATTTTCAATCAGCAACAATGCTGAAAGCTGCCTGTGTTCTTCAGAACTACCCTGGGGTTACCATCCCTTTTGCAGGGTTATGTCCCGGTTTAACTTACCAATACAGAATGCGTGAAAATAATAACGGTAACGCTGGACCTTGGAGTGCAGCTCAAACTTTTACCGTTCCTGGAGCAGTACAACCTCTTGTTGCTGCTGCTGCTACTTCTAACGCTATCATTTGTGCTGGAGATTGTATTAATTTAACTTCGGTTGTTGCTCAAGGATGTAGTTTATCCGCTACCTATACATGGGATAATGGAATTGGTGCTGTGCAAAATCCAACCAATATTTGCCCTGCAGTTACCACTACTTATTGTGTTACTATAGTTGAACAATGCAGTAATTTTAATGATCAAGCTTGTGTTACTGTAAACGTAGTGCCACCTCCTGTTAATGGAACTGCAGCAGTTGCTCCCTCAACCTTTTGTGGAACAGCAAACCCTGTATTATCCATAGCTGGTCATCAAGGCCTTATTCAATGGCAGTCTGCACCAAATGCTGGTGGTCCATGGACTAATATTGCAGGAGGAACAACAACACCTTTTAATCCTCCACAAATTTCTGGCACAACGTGTTACCAAGCAGTAATAACTGGTTGTGGAGCATTTCAATTTACGTCTAATGTAGTCTGTGTTACATTAGTTATTCCTACACCACCTAACATGACATTTACAAACGAGACTTGTGATGCTCTGAATGATGGAACTGCAACAGCAACACCTGTTGCAATGACTGCTCCAATTACTTATTCTTGGGTTCCGAGTGGACAAAATACTCAAACCGCTACTGGCCTTGCTCCTGGAACATATACTGTTACAGTCTCGGATGCAAATGGATGTATTGAAACAGGTACCGTAACAATTCTTCCTGGCCCTCTAGTAGTTGCAGGATTTACCCCTCCCACTAATCAATGTTTAACGGGTAATAGTTATACCTTTAATAATACTGGTACTACTGGTGTAACTTATGCGTGGGATTTCGGAAATGCAAGTGGAACTTCTACTCAAGAAAATCCTTCTTACACTTATCCAGCTGCGGGAACATATACAGTTACTCAAACCGTAACTTCTGGACCATGTTCTGACGTCTTTGTAACTAATGTTACTGTTTATGATATGCCGCTACCTACTGCCACAAATACACCTCTTCTTTGTAATGGGGATAATACCGGAACGGCTACTGTTCCTCTCCCTATAACAAATGGTACTGGTCCTTATACTTATTCTTGGAATCCAAGTGGACAAGCTACTAACCCTGCTACTGTTCTTCCTGCTGGCAACTATACAGTAACAGTTACTGATGCTAATGGTTGTATTGGAACAGCTACTACTGTTATCACTGAACCTGCCGTATTAACTGTTACTGAGGCACATGTTGACCCATCTTGTAATGGTTTTTCTGATGGTACTGCTACGGCTACTGGATTAGGTGGAACTCCAGGTTACACTTACTCTTGGAATACTGTTCCAGTACAAAACGCACAAACTGCAGTAGGACTGACAGCAGGGACATACATCTGTACAATTACTGATGCTAATGGCTGTACAGCTACCGTTAATGCTATTTTAGTTACTCCTCCTCCAATTGTATTAAACCCTTCAATGGTTGCTGCTAATTGTGGACAACCTGATGGTTCTACTAATGTTACTGTCACTTCTGGTGGCGTTGGTCCATTTACTTACTCTTGGGATACTGCACCTGTTCAAAATACACAGGCTGCTACAAATGTTCCTGCTGGAACTTACACAGTTACTGTTACTGACCAATCTAATGGTTGTACTCAAACTGCTATTATTGTAGTTACTACAACTGCTGGTATTACAGCTACTGCTACTTTTATTCAAGATGTTCAATGTTTTAGTGGGAATGATGGTCAAGCTTCTGCTGCTCCAACTGGCGGTACTGGTCCTTATACTTATTCTTGGAATACAGTTCCTGTTCAAACTGGCTCTTCCATTTCAACTACTGCCGGAACATATACAGTCGTAATTACTGATGCCTTTGGCTGTACAGGTAATGACGTGGTTACTATAAATGAACCAACTCCATTAACACTATCTCTTATTAGTACTATTAATGTCTCTTGTTTTGGCGCAAGTGATGGTAGTGCTACTGTCGCAGGTGGTGGTGCCACTCCTGGATATACTTATCAATGGGACGCTGCCACTGGAAATCAAACTGGAGCAACCGCAACTGGACTTCCTGCTGGCAACTACGGTGTTACTGTAACTGATGCAAATGGATGTTCTGATGTCTCTATTCTAGTTACTATTTTGGATGGGCCTCAAATGTCATCTACTGTTACTGGTACAGATGTTACTTGTTTTGGCGGCAATAATGGTGCTGCTGATTTAACTCCTATTGGCGGGACTGGCCCTTACACCTACAACTGGACTCCTAGTGGTTCTGGTGCTGAAGATCCTAATGGATTACAAGCTGGAACTCATTATGTAACCATTACTTCTCAAGAAGGTTGTACTGTTAATGATACTATTATCATTACTGAACCTACTGCTGTTGTTGCTGTAGTTGATTCTAGTTTTGATGTAATTTGTAATGGTGCATCTGATGGATTAGCTTTTGCTTCTGCTTCTGGTGGAACTCCAGGATACACTTATTCTTGGAACTCTGCTCCTGTCCAAAATACAGCCAATGCGACTGGACTTCCTTTTGGCCCTTATACAGTTACTGTTACTGATGCTAATGGTTGTATTACTACTGCTATTGCTAACATTAACGAACCTGCTGCCTTAGTTGCAACTACTGGTAGTATTGATGCCTATTGCAGTGTTGATCAAGGTACGGTTTGGATTAGTCCTACTAGTGGAACTGGTCCTTACACACACACTTGGGATTCTGCTGGAACTGTTATTGGTAACTTAGACACACTTACAAATTTATATCCTGGAACTTATAATGTGCAATTGGTGGATGCCAATGGGTGTATTTTTAATACTACCGTAACGGTTAATCCTGCTCCGGGAGGTACGGCTTCCATTTCTGCTTTTACTGATGTAAGCTGTTTTAGTGGTAGTGATGGTACTGCCACTGTTTCTGTTGGTGGTGCTTTCCCTGGTTTTACTTACCTATGGGATGCTTCTGCAGGTAGTCAAACGACCAACCCCGCTACAGGTCTTGCACTTGGAAACTATAATGTTACTGTTACCGATACTTTTGGATGTGTGATGACTACCAATGTTACGATTAGTGAGCCAACTGCTTTGATAGTAAATTTTGCTCCATTAGATAATGCTTGTCCAGATTCTTGTAACGCATCTATATCTGCTGGAGTTGCAGGAGGAACTTTTCCTTATGCATTCCAATGGAATGATCCAAATATTCAAATTTCTGGAATTGCTTCTGGATTATGTTCTGGTACTTATACTGTTATTATTACTGATGGCAATGGGTGTCTCCTAACTGATAGTGCTTTAGTAACTGAACCTCCAGCTATGGTACTCAACCCAACTTCAACACCTGCAAGCTGTAATCAGTCTGACGGAAGTGTAACAGTTGTAGTTACTGCTAATGGTACAGCTCCTTTTACCTACTCGTGGGATAATGGATCTGGTGTTGTTGGAACAACAAGTAATGTCAACAATTTACCAGCAGGAACTTATTTTGCAACAGTAACTGACGCAAGTGGATGTCCTGTAACTGATACAATTACTGTTGCCAACCTAAGCGGTCCAAGTATGATAGTAGACAGTGTTTATCATGTACAATGTTTTGGTGGTAATGATGGTTATACTGAAGTACAAGTT
>JAESUI010000235.1 GCA_016763135.1 Flavobacteriales bacterium | reverse complement strand
AATTGTATACCCTCTAGTCAAAAAGGAATTTTAACTATAAAAAAAGGTGATCGATATTTGCATTTAAGTGAATCTGATCAAACTTTTTTTACAATAGGACATAATATAGCTCATTCAGCATATTATAAGTTGACACCTGAAAAGGCAGAACAGCATAAAATATGGCTTACCGAATTAGCTGAGAATGGCGGTAATTTTTTTAGGTTAGAAATGGGTGCTCAGAATGCATTGCCCGATTGGAATAATTATAAAAATTATACTTCAAAAATGCCACAAATGTGGGAATTTGATGAGCTGTTAGAACATTCTCAACGTTTAGGATTATATTTTATATTGTTTAGACATCACACTGAAATTGATAAACTAGAGTCATGGGAAGTGTCAAGATGGACTAATAATCCTTATAAAATAGGATTTGATTTAAAAAATAGAATAGATTATTTTACAAATGAAGAAATTGTAAAATGGCAAAAAAACACATTGAGGTATATTTTTTCAAGATGGGGGTACAATACTAGTTTTGCTTTTTATGAGTATCAAGAAGTAGATATTTGGTTAAGGGAATTGAAAAAAGAAATGGGGATGAATAATAAAGAAGCGATTACTCTTTTTAAGAATTGGTATGTTAATCAAAAGAATTATATAAAGTCAGAATTGGGTTATAACAAAAAACTCTTTATTAATACTTATGCTACTACACCGGATTTAGAATATAAAGCTAGTAGTGATGGGATGTTTGCTAATTCAGATGCAATAGGATTTCATAAGTATGGGCAGAACAAAGGAATCAATTATAAAGATAAATTTGATAAAGCTGTAGACTTATGGGATGTATGGAAGAAACCCTTATTTGTAGAAGAAATGGGAGTAAATGCTAGTCCTCCGAGTAATTTTTTACCCATTTATATTTGTTCAAATGTTGAGTTTCATAATTCCATTTGGGCAACGTCTTTTATGGGGTGTGCAGGTAATGGCTTAAATTGGTGGTGGGATAGAGGTTTTCATGATTTTGAGTATTATAAAGATTATAATGCGCTAGCTTCTTTTTTTAAAAATGAAAATTTGAATTCAGAATATTTTTTTCCTCAGAAATGGCATAGTAAACTTTCTATAAAGAGGGCTTTAATAGAAAGTTATTCCCTAGTAAATAAAGAAGAAACTAAAGCGTTTGGCTGGGTTCATAATGCGACACACTATTGGCGGAATATAAGTTCTCCTTGTTTAGAAGAGTTAATGAATCAAGGTCAATTTAAAACTCCACATAAATTAAAAGACGGTTATGTAATTGGAAAACAACAAAAAGAAAAAACGGACTTTTCTAGAGAACCTGATGCTTACTCAAAAAAAGGAGTGCAAAATGTAGCTGGTCAAACATTTGAAATAAAAGGATTGAAATCTGGAGGTTTTTTTAGTGCCAGTGAATGGTATCAGATTACATTTTATTCCACTAAAAATAATGCTGAGTTATCAGAACAAAAATTAAAAACTAATATTTGGGGTAAGTTAAAACCTAAGTACCCAGAGACTAATTTGTCTGATTATTCGTATAAAGTAATTTATTTAGGAGATTCAAAATAGAATTTCAACTATTTCTTTTTATTTCGTTTGTAAGCTTCCTTGGTGGCTTTGGATGCTTTTACAACTCCTTTGAAAACAAGTTTTTTATCTATACTTCTTGAATCCATCGCATCAGATATAAATTGAATAACAACCGCTCTTTCTTGATATCCGATCTTATCTTTGGTATCAAATTTTATTGTGATTGTATTTTTGCTATTGGGTTTAATTTTTCCTTCAGGTAATATAACTGTTGTACAAGAACAATCAACTTTTGGAGAGATAATGCTTAAGTCGTTTTCCCCGCTATAGAAAAAATTATAGGTAAAAGTTAGTCGATGACCTTCATCTACTCTTTTAAATTTTTGAGTAGTTTTTTCAAACGTAATATCATCTGAAGTTTGAGCAAAAGAAAAGCTTGCTACTAAAATTAGTAGCAAGCTTAAATTGATTTTGAAAAGTAAACTCTTCATTGTGTCAATAACCTATTCTTTTATTATTTCTCAACTGGTGCTCCAGTAGGTGCTTTAACCGGAGAAGTTTGAGGTGCAATAATTTTCCCTTTAATTCTAACTACTATAGTTGCCTTAGTAGCATTTGAAGTAATTGTAACCGACTTGTTGATAGCTCCTAATCTTTTAGTATCATATTTTACTTTGATTACTGAACTTTCACCTGGCTTAATAGGTTCTTTTGGCCAAGTTGGAACAGTACAACCACAGCTACCTCTAGCATTAGAAATTATTAATGGCTCTTTACCATTGTTTGTAAATTTAAATTCTCTTACTCCATCAGCACCTTGTTCAATGGTACCGTAATCAACAACTTCTGATTCAAAAGTCATAGTAGGAGCATTAGGGTTTACAACTTTTGTTTCACTAGCAGGAGTTACAGTTGTTTGAGCAGCAACACCACCAGCTATAAAAGCTATTAATCCAAATGTTAGTAATACTTTTTTCATAACTTATTTTTTTTAATTCTTAGTAACAGTACAAACGTACTTATTTATTTTAGTTTAATATATCTGTTAACACTTCTTTAACAAAAGTTAGCTGTGCTTAGCTCTTCCAAAATTGTGCCAACTAATTTATAGGAGAATTTGCTTTTAAATCTTCTTGTAATTTCTTTGCGATAACTACTCCTTTAATCTTTAATATGATAGAAGACCTCTCTGCATTAGAAATAATAGTTACTGTTTTATTAAAAGCACCAAGCCTTTTGGTATCATACTTTACTTTAATCACTGAACTTTCTCCAGGTTTAATTGGTTCTTTAGGTGGAGTAGGAACTGTGCATCCACAAGATTTTTTTGCTTCAGATATTATTAAGGTTGATGTACCTGTATTAGTAAATTTAAACTCTCTAAGACCGTTTGATCCTTGCTCTATTGTGCCATAATCAATTATTTCTACTTCAAAATTAATGATAGGCATATTCAAATTTTCTATTGGCTCTGCTTGTGCATGAGATATAATTACAGATAAAATTAGTACAGTTGATAAAAATATTTTTTTCATGGGTTTATTGTTTTAGTTTTTTAAGCAAAACTATTTTTTAGTTTGTTACAAAAATGTTAATTAACAAATGCTTAACTAAGCTATAACAGTATTTTAACAAAATAACTTTCTATCAACTAACTCTTGAAACTTGTCTTACAATAACTTACCTTTGCCAACTTATTTTAATAAATTATACAATGAATATCGATAGTAAATATAATCCACAAGCCATAGAAGATAAATGGTATGAATACTGGATGAGAAATGACTTTTTTAGTTCTAAACCAGATGAAAGAGAGCCATTTACTATCGTTATGCCACCTCCTAATGTTACCGGTATTTTGCATATGGGGCACATGCTAAACATTACAATACAAGATGTGTTAACCAGAAGAGCTCGTATGTTAGGTTATAATGCTTGTTGGGTTCCAGGAACTGATCATGCATCCATTGCAACAGAATGTAAAGTAGTAAACCAACTTAGAGAGCAAGGAATAAGTAAACATGATATTGGTAGAGAGAAATTTCTGGAGCATGCTTTTGCTTGGAAAGACAAATATGGCGGAATAATTTTAGAGCAACTTAAAAGGCTTGGTGCTAGATGTGATTGGGATAGAACTCGATTTACAATGGAACCTAAACTGTCTGATGCGGTTATCAAATCATTTGTTGAGTTAAACAAAAAAGGGTACATCTATAAAGATTGGAAAATTGTAAACTGGGATCCGAAAGCACAGACTACATTATCTAATGAAGAAGTAATTCGTAAAGATGTTCAATCAAAATTATACCACATTAACTATAAGTTAGTTGATAGTGATGAGTACATCACAATTGCAACTACACGACCAGAAACAATAATGGGGGATGCTGCTATTTGTGTGCATCCTAAAGATGATCGTTACACTCATTTGCATGGGAAGAAAGTAATTGTTCCTATGGTAAACCGTGAGGTGCCAATTATTGTGGATGATTATATTGATTTGGAATTTGGAACAGGAATGTTGAAAGTTACCCCTGCTCATGATACGAATGATTACGAAATTGGAAAACGTCATAACCTTGAAATAATAGACACTTTTAATGATGATGGAACGATAAGCGAAGCGGGACAAGTTTTTGTTGGAGAAGATCGTTTTGTAGTTCGTAAGAAAGTAGCCAAGCTTTTAAAAGAAAAAGGCCTTTTAATTAAAGAAGAAGAGATGACCAATAATGTTGATTATTCAGAACGAAATCCGGATACAGTTGAAGAGCCTAAATTGTCTTTGCAATGGTATGTTAAGATGGATGAAATTGTTAAACCTGCATTGGAAAATGTAATGAATGATAACATTCAGTTT
>JAESUI010000234.1 GCA_016763135.1 Flavobacteriales bacterium | reverse complement strand
TCCTTTAATGATATGTATCCTTGATCTATTAAATCTAAGAGTCTACCAGGAGTAGCAATTAAAACATCAACACCATTTCGTAATGTATTTACTTGCGGGCCTTGCTTAACTCCACCAAATATTACGGTCGATTTTATTTTTAAGAATGTACTGTATTCTCTTACATTTTCTAAAATTTGAGCAGCCAGTTCTCTAGTTGGAGTTAATATTAACGATCTAATTGGTCTTTTTTGTGGAGTTTGTACTCCAGATAAAATTTGTAATAAAGGAAGTGTAAAACCAGCTGTTTTTCCTGTTCCAGTTTGTGCAGATGCTAAAACATCTTTTCCTTGCAATACAATAGGAATACATTTTTCTTGAATTGGAGAAGGGGTAGTGTACCCTTTTTTAGCAATAGCTTTTAATAGAGGGTCTGATAACCCTAATGAATCAAATGACATAATAAATTGTTTGTGAAACGAGCATGATAAACTTTGTATTCCATTTAGATTACATTTATTCGCGAGTTCCATGTGCCACTAATCAATCAATAATTATGACACATAAAATGGCAATTTATAATCCCATTTCTAATTTAGCTGCAAAGGTAAAAGGAATTTTAATTAATAGCACTTTATGTGAATTTTCTTTAAAAAGGATGAAAGTCATAAAAAAGTATTAGTTTTGTTGCGAATATTAATTAATAAATAAGAATAATGAATAAAGGAACAGTAAAATTCTTCAATGCAACTAAAGGTTTTGGTTTTATCACTGAAGAAGGAGTAGACAAAGATCATTTCGTACATGTAACTGGTTTAATCGATGAGATTAATGAAGGTGACGAGGTTGAATTCGAATTAGAAGAAGGGAAGAGAGGAATGAATGCAGTAAACGTAAAAGTAGTTTAATATATATATTATTTACTTCAAGTACAAAGTCCTGATGCTTAATCAGGACTTTTTTTTGTGCCATATAAAACATATATAGTTATTTAGATGTGTTGAAAATGTTTTAATTGTTGATAAAAGTTGATTACTTTTTGAAAAGGCAATTAGATTTTCTAACTGCCTTTTTTAATTTTACAATCTAAATTTAAAGAGTTATGCAAACAAACGCAATTAAAGAAACAAACTTCAATTTTCCTGGTCAATCAAAATATTACAAAGGAAAGGTAAGGGAAGTCTATACTGTAGACAATGAATTATTGGTAATGATTGTATCTGATCGTATTTCTGCATTTGATGTAGTATTACCTAAAGCAATACCGTTTAAAGGTCAAGTACTAAATCAGATAGCTGCGAAATTTTTAAAAGCAACAGAAGATATCGTTCAAAATTGGGTGATTGATGTGCCAGATCCAAGTGTTACTATTGGTAAAATGTGTGAGCCTTTTAAAGTAGAGATGGTAATTAGAGGTTATTTATCTGGACATGCTTGGAGAGAGTATAGAGATGGTAAAAGGATTTTGTGTGGAGTTGCTATGCCTGATGGAATGAAAGAGAACGATAAATTTCCAACACCAATCCTTACACCAACAACAAAGGAAGACGTTGGTCATGATGAAGATATTAGTAGAGAAGAAATTCTTGCTCAAGGTTTAGTTTCTGAAGAAGATTATTTAAAATTAGAAGACTATACTCGTAGAATTTTCCAAAGAGGAACAGATATAGCTGACGAAAAAGGGTTGATTTTAGTAGATACTAAATATGAATTTGGGAAGGTAGGGGATGAGATTTATTTAATAGATGAAATTCATACACCAGATTCTTCGCGTTATTTTTATTCTGAAGGATATCAAGCAAGACAGGATGCTGATGAAAAGCAAAAGCAATTGTCGAAAGAATTTGTTCGCCAATGGTTAATTGAAAATGATTTTCAGGGTTTGGATGGGCAGAAAATACCAGAAATGACTGATGAGTTCATTAATGAAGTATCAGAAAGATACATTGAATTGTATGAGCACATTACTGGAGATAAATTTATTAAGTCTGATGTTTCTGATGTCTTAAAACGTGTTGAGAGTAATATCAATAACGCTTTAACAGAATTAAGATAAACTTTAAGGAGAAGAATAATATCTTCTCCTTAAAAATAAATTAAATAGATGTATATACATTAAATGTTTTTGTATATATTTGCAGTATGAAAATTGAAGAAGAAATAAAACAAGAAAAGTTCTCATCAGAATTTCAAAAAGCAGTGATTAATATTTTATATACAAGTCATTGGTTAGAAGCTGAAAACACTAAGTTTTTAAAACCTTATGGAATAAGTGTGCAACAGTATAATGTTTTAAGAATATTAAAAGGGCAAGGAAGTAATGCCATTTCGGTAAATAATATTATGAGCAGAATGATAGATAAAATGTCTAATGCAAGTAGGTTAGTAGAGAAGTTGAGGCAAAAAGAGTTGATAGAAAGAGTTGTTTGTGAGGGAGATAGAAGGCAGGTAGACGTAAGAATTACATCTAAAGGAATTAAGTTGTTAAATACCTTGAGTGAAAAAATGATTGAATTTGATAAAATGAAATCAAACATTACACAAAAAGAAGCTAAAGCATTGAATGAAATATTAGATAAGATTAGAGGATAAAAAATTATAACAATGTATGTATATACATGTAAAAAAATAAGTTATGTCAATTAAAATTTTAAAAGTAGAAGATCAAGCCACTGGTTCTTTCGCTGGGGGAGCAATTTTAGAGAATAAACCAATTGGATTTCCTCAAGATGGAGGAAGTCAAAAACCATACTCCAGTTTGTTTTATTGGGCTAATGCTTGGTCGGATAATGGAGGGTTAATAGGTGAACATCCTCATAAAATGTTTGAAATTATGTCTTTTGTAATTGAAGGAGAGATTCAACATTATGATAGTAAAATGGATGGATGGTTATCCCTAAAAAAAGGGGATGCTCAAATTATTCGTTCAAGAAACGGAATTACCCATGCAGAGAGAATAATGGAAGGGGGTAGGATGTTTCAAGTTTGGTTTGATCCAAACATTAAGCGAACAATGCTGGAAGACGCTTCTTACAATGATTATAAGTCTGATGATATGAAATACTACGAAGAAAATGGTATTTCATATAAGGATTACATAGGGAATGGAGGTCCTATAAAAATGGATTCTGAAGGAGTTTCAATTAGTGAGTTGAGTATTCCTAAAGGAAGTCATCAACTAAAGTTAGATGATAGTAGCATACATTCTTATTACTTGTTAGTGGGAGAAGCATCTATAGATGGAAAAGACTTACTTGAACACGATTTTGTAATAGTAGAAAATGAAAATGAATTAAATATCGTTGTAAATACAGATGTTAAGTTATTTCAAATTTCTGTACCGAAACAATTAACATATAAAACATATTTAGAATTAGTAAACAATTAAATTTAAAATAAATAAACATGAAAAAAATAACATTAGTAGCGTTAGTATTTGGAGCATTTT